>CALBTN010000442.1 GCA_937967345.1 uncultured Rubrivivax sp.
AGATCTGGCCGTCGGTGATCGAGATCACGTTGGTCGGCACGAAGGCCGAGACGTCGCCGGCCTGGGTCTCGATGATCGGCAGCGCGGTCAGCGACCCGGTCTTGCCCTTGACCTCGCCCTTGGTGAAGGCTTCGACATAGTCGGCGTTGACACGAGCGGCGCGTTCCAGCAGGCGGCTGTGCAGATAGAACACGTCGCCGGGAAAGGCTTCGCGGCCCGGCGGGCGGCGCAGCAGCAGCGACACCTGGCGGTAGGCCACCGCCTGCTTGGACAGGTCGTCGTAGATGATCAGCGCGTCCTCGCCGCGGTCGCGGAAGTACTCGCCCATGGTGCAGCCGGAGTAGGCGGCGACGTACTGCATCGCCGCGCTTTCGGCGGCGGAGGCGGCAACGACGATGGTGTAGTCCATCGCGCCGTTGGCTTCGAGCGCGCGCACCACGTTCTTGATCGACGACGCCTTCTGGCCGATGGCGACGTAGACGCAGGTCATGTCCTGACCCTTCTGGTTGATGATCGTGTCGATCGCCACCGCGGTCTTGCCGGTCTGGCGGTCGCCGATGATCAACTCGCGCTGGCCGCGGCCGATCGGCACCATGGTGTCGATCGACTTCAGGCCGGTCTGCACCGGCTGGCTCACGCTCTGGCGCGCGATCACGCCCGGCGCCACCTTCTCGATGACGTCGGTCATCTTGGCGTTGATCGGGCCCTTGCCGTCGATCGGCTGGCCCAGCGCATTGACCACGCGGCCGATCAGCTCGGGGCCGACCGGCACTTCCAGGATGCGGCCCGTGCACTTGACGGTGTCGCCTTCGGAGATGTGCTCGTACTCGCCCAGGATCACCGCGCCGACCGAGTCGCGCTCGAGGTTCAGCGCCAGGCCGAAGGTGAGCTGGCCGTCGGCGGTGGCCGGGAACTCGAGCATTTCGCCCTGCATCGCGTCGGAAAGGCCGTGGATGCGGCAGATGCCGTCGGTCACCGACACCACCGTGCCTTGGTTGCGGATGTCGGCCGAGACGCCCAGGCCTTCGATGCGGCTCTTGATCAGCTCGGAAATTTCTGCGGGATTCAGTTGCATGACTCTTCTCCGTTGGACGTGGCTGCAGCGGCGCTCAGGCCGTCAACGCCACCCTCATCTGTTCGAGACGCGCGCGCACCGAGGTGTCCAGCACCTCGTCGCCGACAACGACGCGGATGCCGCCGATCAGCTCGGGATCGATCACCACCTGCGCGTTGAGCTTGCGCTTGAAGCGCTGCTCCAGCGCCGACACCACCTCGCCCAACTGCGCGGGCTCGATCGCGAAGGCGCTGTGGATCACGGCGTCGTGCACGCCGCTGCGCGCATTGACCAGCGCACCGTACTGCGCGGCGATCTCCGGCAGCGCGCCCAGCCGGCCGTTGTCGAGCACGGTGCGCAGCAGGTTGCCGACCTTGGCATCGAAGGACACGCCCTTTTGCAGCGCGATGCCGGCGATCAGGTCGAACACCTGGGTCGACGCGACCTTGGGGTCGTCGGCGAAGCGGCGCAGCTGCGCGTCGGCGGCCAGCCGCGCCAGGGTGGACACCTGGTCCTTCAGCTGCGCGGCGTCGGCACCGGCGGCCTTGAACAGCGCCTCGGCGTAGGGGCGGGCGATGGTGGCGATCTCGGCCATGCTGTCAGGCTCCGATCAAAGCTCGGTCTTCAGCCGGGTCAACAGCTCGGCGTGCACGCCGGCGTTGACCTCGCGCTTCAGGATCGACTCGGCGCCCTTGACCGCCAGCGCGGCGACCTGCTCGCGCAGCGCTTCGCGCGCCTTGGCGGCTTCTTGCTCGGCCTCGGCGCGGGCCGCGGCGATGATCTTCGCGCCCTCTTCGTTGGCGCGGCCCTTGGCGTCTTCGACCATCGACTGCGCCAGCCGCTCGGCGTCGGCCAGGCGCTGGGTGGCGTCGGTGCGCGCAGCCGCCAGCTGCTCTTCGACGCGCTTGTTGGCTTGCGCCAGTTCGGCCTTGGCCTTGTCGGCGGCCGACAGGCCGTCGGCGACCTTGCGCGCGCGCTCGTCGAGCGCGGCGGTGATCGGCGGCCAGATGAACTTCATCGTGAACCAGACCAGGATCGCGAAGACGATCATCTGGACGATCAGTGTGGCGTTGATGCTCACTGCGGTGACCTCGTCATGGGGTAAGCCTCAGGCGACGATCACCGATCGCCGCCTGCCGGACCGAAGCAACGATGGAGTTACTTCGGCAGGTTGGCGATCTGGCCCAGGAACGGGTTGGCCGTGGCGAACCACAGCGCGATACCGGTGCCGATGATGAAGGCCGCGTCGATCAGGCCAGCCAGCAGGAACATCTTGGTCTGCAGCTCGCCCATCAGTTCGGGCTGGCGGCCGGCCGACTCGAGGTACTTGCCGCCCATGATGCCGATGCCGATACAAGCACCGACGGCACCCAGACCGATCATGAGGCCGGCGGCGAGGGCGACAAAGCTGATGACTTCCATTTGGTTGCTCCTGGTTTTGGAAGGTGAGTGGTGAAAGGAACGGGACGAACTAGGGAACGAAGGGTCGAGGAAGGGTCAGTGCGCGTCGTGCGCCTGGCCGACGTAGATCAGCGCCAGCATCATGAAGATGAAGGCCTGCAGCGTGATGATCAGGATGTGGAAGATGGCCCACACGGTGCCGGCGATGACATGGCCGATGGCCAGCATGATGCCGGTGCCACTGAGCGCCCAGGCACCGCCCATCATCGCGATTAGCATGAAGATCAACTCGCCGGCGTACATGTTGCCGAACAGCCGCATGCCGTGCGAGACGGTCTTGGCGATGAACTCGACGATCTGCATCAGGAAGTTCACCGGATACAGGAACCACTTGTTGCCGAACGGCGCGGTGAACAGTTCGTGGATCCAGCCGCCCAGGCCCTTGATCTTGACGTTGTAGTACAGGCACACCAGCAGCACGCCCAGGCTCAGGCCCATGGTGACCGACAGGTCGGCGGTGGGCACGATGCGCATGTAGTCGGGCACGCCGAAGGCCGGCCCGGCGGTGTGCCACACCACCGGCAGCAGATCGACCGGCAGCAGGTCCAGCGCGTTCATCAGGAAGATCCAGACGAACACGGTCAAGGCCAGCGGGGCGACCATCTTGCGGCTGTGCGCGTTGTGCACGATGCCCTTGGCCTGCGAGTCGACCATCTCGATCAGGAACTCCACCGCGGCCTGGAAGCGCCCCGGCACACCGGAGGTGGCCTTGCGCGCGGCCAACCACAGGATCCAGCAACCCAGCGCGCCCATCAGGATCGAATAGAACACCGAGTCCATGTTGACGACCGAGAAGTCGACCACGGCCTTTTGGGTGCCGACCTGCAGGTGATGCAGGTGGTGGACGATGTATTCGCCGGCGGTCAGAGCTTGGCCTTCTTGGGCTGCCATTTGTTCAGGTTCCCGATTGCTGTTTTGTTGCCGGCCGCCGCCACAGCAGCGCCAGCAGATATACCTTCAAGCAAACCACCAAGCCCACCAGCAGCGCTGGCCAACTCAGCGGTTGCACGATCTTCGGTGCCAGCGCGAGCATCAGCACCGAAACCCCGATCTTGACCGCCTCCCACAACATGAAGCTGACAGCGCTTGCGGCTGGCGACACGCGGCCAAGCAAGCTGCTCAGACCCCGCGCCATCAACGCTGCCGGCACCACCACCGCGCAAGCGCCATACAGCGCCGACGCGAACACCGAAACGTCACCCGTGATCGCCCACGCAAGCAAGGCCACGACCACGCCCACCGCGGCCTGCGCCGCCACCACCCACCAGACCGGAACCTGGGGTTGCCTGATCCGCAAGGCCTGCGCCTGTTCGCGGGTCAGGGGACGAAACGTCGCCTCGTCGTCGGTGGCGTCATCCCATGTTCCCGAACGAAGCGGCCTTGAATTCACTGGCCTTTCGGGCATGAGCGTGTGACCACGTCGGGGTTCAGCAAAACCAAAAAATTATAAGGGCCAACCCGCAGTTTCCCGCGACGCATCGGCGCGACACACAGTCAGGGCAATGTCAGGTAGCGCTCGGTCAACGCGGCGAAGGCCTGGCGCTGTTCGTTGCCGATGGGCTGGCCCAGCTCCTGTTCGATCAGCGCGGCCACCGGCTCGATCAGCGCGGCGGCACGCGCCGCATCCAGGAACAGCAGCCGCGAGCGCCGCGCCAGCACGTCCTCCAGGCTGCGCGCCAGCTCGAAACGCAGCGCGAAGCGCACCATCGCTTCGCTCAGGCCGCCGCGCCCCGATTCGGCGTCGCGCCACAGCCAGCGCTCGGCGCCGGGCAGACCGTGCAGCAGCGCGGCCTCGCTGCCGTAAAGATGCTCGCCCGGCGGCTCGCACAGCGGCCGCCCCGGTGCAGCGCCGAGCAGCGGCAGGTGCAGCGTCACGCCGGCCGGGCGGCGCGGCAGTGCGCCACTGGCCATACAGCGCTCGAGCACGTCCTCGGCCATCGCGCGGTAGGTGGTCCACTTGCCGCCGGTGACCGTGACCAGCCCCGAGCGCGCCACGCTCACCGTGTGCTCGCGCGACAGCGCCTTGGTGTCTTCGGCCTCGTCGCCGCCGTGGCGCACCAGCGGTCGCAAGCCGACCCACACCGAGCGCACGTCGGCGCGGGTGGGAGCTCGGGCCAGAACGCGCGCGGCTTCGCGCAGGATGAAGTCGACCTCGTGGCGAAACGGTGCAGGCTCGCGATCCAGGTCGTGGCGCGGCGTGTCGGTGGTGCCCAGGATCGTCTTGCCCAGCCACGGCACCGCGAACAGCACCCGCCCGTCGCTGGTGCGGGGCACCATCAGCGCATGCGACCCGGGCAGAAACGCGCGGTCGACGACCAGGTGCACGCCCTGGCTGGGCGCCACCAGCGGTGCGCGCGGCGGCGCGCCGGGGTCGCGGTCCATGTCGCGCAC
>CALBTN010000443.1 GCA_937967345.1 uncultured Rubrivivax sp.
CCTTGCTCGCCGCGGGCGTCGCCGCCCAGGCGCTGGATGCAGCGGCCGCCGAGGTGGCACAGCGCATCGAAGCGGCGATCGCCGGTGCGCGCGCCGATGGTCTGCCGGCTTTCGAACCCGCCTTAGCCGGCGTCTACACGGAGACGACCTCTTGAGCGCCGGCCCGACCGAGATGAAGTACATGGCCAGCGTTGCACAGGCGCTGCGCGACAGCATGGCCGCCGACCCGCGCGTCATCGTGATGGGCGAGGACATCGGCGCGCCCGGCGGCTCGTTCAAGGCCACGCGCGGCCTGCTCGACGAGTTCGGGCCGAAGCGTGTGCTCGACACCCCGATCTCCGAGGCGAGCATCGTCTCCGCCGCAGTGGGCGCGGCGCTGTCGGGCCTGCGCCCGGTGGTCGAGATCATGTTCATGGACTTCATCACGCTGGCGATGGACGCCCTGGTGAACCAGGCCGCCAAGGCGCGCTTCATGTTCGGTGGCCAGTGCAGCGTGCCCATGGTGCTGCGCACGCCGCACGGCGGAGGTCTGAGCGCCGGGCCCCAGCATTCGCAATGTCTCGAAGCCTGGCTGGCGCATGTGCCCGGCCTCAAGGTGGTGTGCGCGGCCACGCCGGCCGATGCCTACGGCCTGCTGCGCGCCGCCATCGAAGACCCGGACCCGGTGATCTTCATCGAACACAAGGGCCTGTACGGCAGCAAGGGCCAGGTCGACGTGTCGGTGCGCGACGAACTCGGCAAGGCCAGGACCGTTCGCGCCGGCCGCGACTTGACGCTGGTGACCTACGGCGCGACCGTGCATACCTCGCTGGCGGCGGCGCAGGAACTGGCCGGCGAGGGCATCGAGGTCGAGGTAATCGACCTGCGAAGCCTGCAGCCCTGGGACCGCGCCACCGTGCTGGCGTCGCTGGCGCGCACCCATCGCGCGGTGATCGTGCACGAGGCGGTGCAGGCCTTCGGCATCGGCGCCGAGATCGCGGCGACGGTCGCCGACGAAGGCTTCGACGAACTCGACGCGCCGGTGGTGCGCGTCGGCGCGCCATTCATGCCGGTGCCCTTCGCCAAGTCGCTGGAGCAGGGCTACAACATCGGCACCGCGGCCATCGTCAAGGCGGTGCGCCGCACCCTCGAATGAATACGGAGACACCCATGGCCAACGACAGCATCCTGAGCGAAAGGCGCGGCACGGTGGGCCTGCTGACGATCAACCGGCCGAAGACCCTGAACGCGATCGACGTCCCCACCATGCATGCGCTCGACGCCGCGCTCGCGGCCTTCGAGGCCGACGATGCGGTGCGTGCCATCGTCGTCACCGGCGCAGGCGAACGGGCTTTCGTGGCCGGCGGCGACATCGCCGATCTCGACAGCCGGCGCGGGCTGCCGCACTACGAGCAGTTCGCAGAAGTGATCCATCGTTTGTTCACGCGCTTCGACAACTGCGACAAGCCGACGCTCGGCGCCATCAACGGCTGGGCGCTCGGCGGCGGCACCGAGTTGCTGCTGGCGCTGGACATCCGCCTGGTGGCCGAGGAAGCCAAGCTCGGCCTGCCCGAGATCACGCTCGGGCTGTTTCCCGGCGCCGGCGGCACGCAGCGCTTGATTCGCCAGATCCCGCTGTGCCGCGCCAAGGAACTGATGTTCACCGGCGACCAGATCAGCGCCGCCGAGGCGGTGGCGCTCGGGCTGTGCAACCGCACCGTGCCGCGTGCCAAGCTGCTCGACGAGACGCTGGCGCTGGCGACGCGCATCGCGGAGAAGTCGCCGCTGGTGCTCAAGCTGCTCAAGCGCACCTTGCGCCAGGGCCTGGAGATGCCGTTGCCCGCGGCGCTCGCGCACGAGCAGGCGATGATCGGCCTGGTGCTCGACAGCAACGATGCGCACGAGGGCTGCCGCGCGTTTCTCGAGAAGCGCAAGGCCGATTTCAAAGGGACCTGAGGGCGTGCGCAGAGACTGGCTCATGCCCAAGCTGGGCCTGACGATGACCGAGGGCGCACTGGTGGAATGGACGCTCGCGCCCGGCGCGCGCTTCAAGGCCGGCGATTGTGTGTTCGTGGTCGAGAACGACAAGGCGGCGACCGAGATCGCGGCCGAACGCGACGGCGTGATGGGCGCGCCGCTAGTCGCGGTGGGCCAGACCGTGCCGGTCGGTGCGGTCGTCGGGCATTGGGACGACGGCGTGCCGTCGAACACATCAGCTGCCGCGTCCGCCGTGGCCGACGTGGCCGCCACGACCGCACGCCGGCCGGCCACACCCTTCGCTCGCCGTCTGGCGCGCGACCTTCAGGTTGCGCTCGCCGACGTGACGGGCTCGGGGCCGCGCGGTCGCGTGCGGGCGCGTGATGTCGAGGCGGTGATGAAGGCGCGGACAGCCGCTCCTGCACCGACCCCTGCGCCCGTGTCGGCGCCTACGCCTGCGCCTGCCCCGATTTCGGTGACGGTGACGAACCGTGCACCGGCCGCAGCCCCCTTGCGGCCGCCTGCGTCAGTGGCCCCCGGCACGGCTACCGGCCGCTTGCAAGCGTTCACCGCGGTGCAGCAGGCCACGGCCGCGCGGCTGACCACCGCCAAGCAGGATATCCCGCACTTCTACCTGGCGCGCGAGGCCGAGGTGTCGGGCTTGCTCGACCTCTACGCCAAGTTGAAAGACCCCGAAACCGAGCCGCGGCTGACGCTCAACCACTTCTTCGTCGCGGCCGTGGGCCGGGCGCTACGTGCGCTGCCCGAGTTGAATCGCGTCTGGACGCCGCAGGGTGCGCTGGTGCTCGATGGCAGCGACGTCGGCGTGGCCGTGCACACCGAACACGGCCTGCGCGCGCCCATCGTGCGCGATGCCGGGCTTCTGAGTCTGGTGAACCTGGCGCGCCAAGCCAACACCCTGGCCGAGCGTGCACGCGCGGGCCGGCTCGGTGCCGACGACATGGCCGGGGGCGCCATCACGGTGTCGAATGCCGGCATGCACGGTCTGACCTCGATGACCTCGATCATCGTGCCCGGTCAGTCGATGATCCTTGGCGTCGGCAGCGTGCGCGAGCTGTTCCGCCCCGATGCGCGCGGCCAGCCGGCGCTGCGGCGCGAAATCGCGCTGGTGCTGTCGCTCGACCACCGGGTGCTCGACGGGGTCGCTGGCGCCGCGCTGCTGAATGCGGTCGTCGATGGGCTGGCCCATCCGACTCGCTTGTTGTTCGACTAGCTTTGGCACTGGAGCCCACGATGGACTTTCGACTCTCGGA
>CALBTN010000444.1 GCA_937967345.1 uncultured Rubrivivax sp.
GTGGTAGACCGCGTACATGCTGGCCATCACCGCCAGCAGGACCTGCGCGGTGCAGATGTTGCTGGTGGCTTTCTCGCGGCGGATGTGCTGTTCGCGCGTTTGCAGCGCCAGCCGGTAGGCCGGCTGGCCGTGCACGTCGATGCTCACGCCCACCAGCCGGCCGGGCAGGCTGCGCTTGAACTCGTCGCGGCAGGCCAGGTAGGCGGCGTGCGGGCCGCCGCCGCCCATCGGCACGCCGAAACGCTGCGTCGTGCCGTAGGCGATATCGGCGCCGAGCTCGCCCGGCGGCGTGATCAGTGTCAGCGCCAGCAGGTCGGCGCCGACGATGAAGGCCGCGCCATGGGCGTGGATGCGCGCGGCGTCGCCGCGCAGGTCGTGGATCGCGCCGCTGGTGGCGGGTAGCTGCTCGATCGCGGCGAAGTAGTCGCCGCCGCGGATCAGCGCGTCCCATTCTTCAGCCGAGTTCGCCAGCACCACGTCGAAGCCCAGCGGGCCGGCGCGGGTGCGCAGCACCTCGATGGTCTGCGGGTGCGCATCGCCGGCGACCACGACCTTGTGGCTGGGGTTCTTCACGCTGCGCCGCGCCAGCGTCATGGCCTCCGCCGCAGCGGTGGCCTCGTCGAGCATGCTGGCGTTGGCGATGGCCATGGCGGTGAGGTCGCACACCATCGTCTGGAAGTTGACCAGCGCTTCCATGCGGCCCTGCGAGATCTCGGCCTGGTAGGGCGTGTAGGCGGTGTACCAGGCCGGGTTCTCCAGGATGTTGCGCAGGATGACGCCCGGCGTGTGCGTGCCGTGGTAACCCTGGCCGATGAAGCTCTTGAGCACGCGGTTCTTCGCCGCCAGCGCCTTCAGCTCGGCCAGCGCCTGGGCCTCGCTGGCCGGCGGCGGCAGCTGCATCGGCCGGCGCCGCGCGATGCTCGGCGGCACGATGGCGCCGATCAGCGCGGCGCGGGTGGCCACGCCGATCGCGGCGAGCATGTGCTGCTCGTCGGCGGCGTCGGGGCCGATGTGGCGGGCGGTGAACTCGGCGGCGTCCTCGAGTTCGGCGAGCGTGGGCAAGGCGGGCATGGCGTTCTCGTCAGCGCGGGGCGGCGGGCGTGGCGGCGCGGCTGCGCTGCCACAGGGCGGCTTGCTCGGAGCGACAGGCTCAGAGCGTCTTGAGCAGTTCGTCGTAGCCGGGGGCATCCATCAGCTGGTCGAACTCGGACATGTCCGACACCCGCACCTTGAAGAACCAGCCGTTGCCCATCGGGTCGCTGTTGGCCAATGACGGGTCGGTGCGCAGCGCTTCGTTGACCTCGACGATCTCGCCGCTGATCGGCATGAACAGGTCGGCTGCCGCCTTCACCGACTCGACCACGCCGGCGACCTCGCCCATCTTGAAGGTCTTGCCCAGCGGCGGCAGTTCGACGAAGACCACGTCGCCCAGCGCCTCCTGCGCGTGCAGCGTGATGCCGACAACCGCGGCGTCGTGGTCTTCGATGTTGATCCATTCGTGGTCGGACGTGAACTTGGTGGTCATGGTCGCGGTCTTTCGGTGGCGTGGTTGAAACAGGCAGTGCGGCGCTTCAGCCGCGGTGGTAGCGGTGCGGAACAAAAGGCATCGGGGTCACGCGCATCGGCACCGTCGTGCCGCGCACCTCGGCCCAGACCTCGTGCTGCGCCAGCGCGTGCTCGGCGCTGAGGTAGGCCATGGCGATCGGCTTGTCGATGGTCGGGCCGATCGTGCCGCTGGTGACCACGCCCAACTTGCGGCCGCGCCCGTCGCCGAGCTTGGCGCCCTCGCGCACCGGCACGCGTTCCAGTCCGACCAGTCCGATGCGCTTGTCGGTGACGCCTTGCTGCAGCTGGCGCTCGATCACCGTGGCGCCCGGGTAGCGCCCGGCGCGCTCGCCGCCCGGGCGGCGCACCTTCTGGATCGCCCAGGCCAGCCCGGCCTGGATCGGGCTGGTACGGGTGTCGATGTCGTGGCCGTACAGGCACAGCCCGGCCTCGAGCCGCAGCGTGTCGCGCGCGCCCAGGCCGACGGGTTTGACCTCGGGCTGTCCGAGCAGCGCGCGCGCCAGTGCCGCGGCGGCGTCGGCGGCCACCGAGATCTCGAAGCCGTCCTCGCCGGTGTAGCCCGAGCGCGTGACGTAGGCGTCGATGCCGCCAAGCTGGAACTGCCCGCCGCTCATGAACACCAGCTTGGTGACATCGGCGTTGAGCCGGGCCAGCGCGGTGGCCGCCAGCGGGCCTTGCAAGGCGAGCAAGGCCTGGTCGGGCATCGGCACGATCTGGCAGCGGTGGCCGATGTTCGTCACCAGGTGCTTCAGATCGTCGGCCTTGCGCCCGGCGTTGACGACCAGGAACAGGTCGTTGTCGCGCCGCGTGATCATCAGGTCGTCGAGGATGCCGCCGCTGGTGTCGGTGAAGAACGAGTAGCGCTGCTGGCCCACGGCCATGCCGATCAGGTCGGCCGGCACCAGAGTTTCCAGGGCCGCCGCCGCGTCGCTGCCCACCAGCCGCAGCTGGCCCATGTGCGACACGTCGAACAGCGCCGCCGCGCTGCGGCACTGCTTGTGCTCGGCAATGATGCCGCCGGGGTAGTTCACCGGCATGTCGTAGCCGGCAAATGGCGTCATGCGCGCACCATGCTCCAGGTGCCAGTCGTGCAGCGGGGTCTTCAGCAGATCGGCGGACATTTAGATTTCTCCGATGGGGCCACGGGAGACCGCATTCTGGTCGTTCGCGCCTGCGCTGTGCGCTTTACCTGAGAGATTGGCGCACGCCGCCGGCGCGCTTCACTTGGCCTTTCGGTGGGCCGGGCCGCTGTACCAGTTCGCTGTGCTAGCCCGCTTTACCTGCGCGCTCAGGCCGTTGTCGCGGCCCGCGGTGGGTGCCGCTGCACACGCCCGCTCCTGGCGGCGCGCAGTGTAGCCCTGGTGGCATGGCCGACCCGGTGCCGACGACCGTGCCAAGCATCGGCTGGGTGCCGGTGGCTTGCACCGAGCACCCGGACAGACACATCAAGCGTCGCGCTGGATCAGCTCGATCTTGTAGCCGTCGGGGTCGGTGATGAAGGCGATGATGCTGCCGCCGCCCAGCACCGGGCCGGCCTCGCGCGTGATCGCACCGCCCAGCGCGGCGGCCTTGGCACGCAGCGCCTCGCAGGTGGCGGCGACGTCGGCCACGCCGATGGCGATGTGGCCGAAGGCGCTGCCGAGCTCGTAGCGCTCGACGCCGTGGTTGTAGGTCAGCTCGATCTCGGCCTGCTCGGGGTTGGCGGCGTAGCCGACGAAGGCCAGGTCGTACTTCTGCTCGGGCCGCTGCGTGGTGCGCAGCAGCCTCATGCCCAGCACCTGGGTGTAGAAGTCGATCGAGCGTTGCAGGTCGCCCACGCGCAGCATCGTGTGCAGCAGTCTCATGCCAGGCCCTCGGCAGTTGGAGCCGGCGATTGTGCGGTGCGCCCGGCGCCCGCGCTCAGCCTGCAACGCCGGCCAGCACCAGCACCCCGAGCACCGCGAACACCGCGGCGGCGATGCGGTGCACCCACTGCACCGGCAGCCAGCGCGTGACGCGCTCGCCCAGCAGCACCGCCGGCACGTTGGCCAGCATCATGCCCAGGGTGGTGCCGGCGGTGACGACCCACACCGAGTCGAACTTGGCCGCCAGCATGACGGTGGCGATCTGCGTCTTGTCGCCCATCTCGGCGACGAAGAAGGCCAGCGTGGTGATGCCGAAGATGCCGACGGCGCCGAAGCGCCCGGCGCGGCCGGCTTTCAGATCGTCGGCCTGGTCGGGGATCAGCATCCACGCCGCCACCGCCAAGAACGAGGCCCCCAGGCCCCAGCGCAGCCACTGTGGATCGACATGGCGCGTGATCCAGGCCCCCAGCGCGCTGGCCATCGCATGGTTGGCCAGCGTGGCCACCAGGATGCCCAGGATGATCGGCGCCGGCCGGCGAAAGCGCGCTGCCAGCAGCAGCGCCAGCAGCTGGGTCTTGTCGCCGATCTCGCCGAGCGCGACGACGCCGGTGGAAACGATGAAGGCCTGCCACATCAGGCGCCAGCGCGCGGCGCCACGGTGTAGTTCAGCGCCATGCGCCCGCCGTCGACGACGATGACTTCGCCGGTGAGGTAGCTGGCGGCATCGCTGAGCAAGAAGGCCACCACCTCGGCGACCTCGTCGGGCCCGCCCAGGCGGCGCAGCGGCGTGCGGCTCAGGATGCGTGCTTGTGCTTCGGCGCTGGTCAGCACCGCGGCGCGCGCCAGCTCGGTCGCGATGGTGCCCGGCGCCACCGCGTTGACGCGGATGCCGTGGTCGGCCAGTGCCAGCGCCATCGCGCGCGTGAGCTGGTTGATCGCGCCCTTGCTGGCGTTGTAGCTGGCGATGTCGGGGATCGCGAGCCGGCCGTTGACCGAGCTCATGTGCACGATCGCGCCACCGCCTTGGCCGTCCGTGTTCCCCGCCGCGTGCTGTTCAGCCATGTGCCGCGCCACCGCCTGGCCGACGAGAAACGCGCCCTTCAGGTTGACCGCGATCACCGCGTCCCAGTCGGCCTCGCTGATGGCCAGGAAGTCGGCCGCGCGGAAGATGCCGGCGTTGCTGACCAGCGCGTGCACGCGGCCGAATTCGGCCAGGGTCGCGGCGAGCGCGGCGTCGACCTCGGTCTTGTTCGACACATCGCAGCGCACGAAGCTGGCGCGCGCGCCGCTGGCGCGCAGCGCGTCGGCCAGTGCCTGGCCGCGCGCCGTGTCCACGTCCCACAGCGCGACGGCGGCGCCGTCGCGCGCCAGCCGCTGCGCGCAGGCGGCGCCGATGCCTTGCGCCGCGCCGGTCACCACCGCGCAGCGGCCGTGCAGCTTGAAGTCGACTTCGGACATGGGCCGCGCCCCTTTCCTTCAGGTTCAGTAACCCTGGCGCTCGAGCCAGATCAGCAGGCCCTGCGCGTTGAGCCGGATGTCCATCTCCAGCGCCGCGGCGATGTCTGCGGCGCTGTGCGCGCAGCCGTGCGCGTGCGCCTCGTCCTGGTACAGCCGCTGCAAGGCGTCGCGCAGCCGCTGCTCGCGCTGCGGCCCCGCTGGGGTGGCGCGGCCGAGTTCGACCATGGTGTCGATCGCGCGCAGCAGCTGTTCGCCCACGGCCTGAACCTCGCCGAGGCGGCCGAAGTGCGTCAGGTGCACACCGTGCGGCTGGCGCTCGAGCAGCCGCTGCACCGACGTGCGCAGCGCCGGCGGGTCGAACTGCACCGGCGTCGAGCTCAGCAGCATCCAGGGCCCGCGCGCGGTGTCGAACTCGCGGTAGCTGACGCCGAAGGTGTCGCCGGTGAACCAGCCGCGGCTGCGCTCGTCCCACAGGCAGTGGTGGTGCAGCGCGTGTCCCGGCGTGTGGATCAGCTCGAGCCGGCGCTGCCCCAGTTGCACGGTCATGCCGTCGTCGCTGGGCGTGATGCGCGCCGCGTCCACCGGCACCAGCGTGCCGTAGTCGCGTGCCACGGTTTCGGCGCCGTAGATCTGCACCACCGCCTGCTGCAGCGCCGACGGGTCGACCATGTGGCGCACGCCGCGCGGGTGCAGCAGCATGCGTGCTTCGGGCAGCTCGCGCAGCAGCGCGCCGGCGGCGCCGGCGTGGTCCAGGTGCACGTGCGACGGGATCACCCAGTCGACCGCGTCGCGTGCCAGCCCCAGCGCTTCCAGCGCGGCCAGCAGCCGCGGCAGCGCCGGGTTGGTGCCGGTGTCGAAGTAGGCGGCGCGGCCGGCGTCGACCAGCAGGTAGGCGGCGTCGAAGCGCGGCCGGTGGTAGCCGGTGTCGATGCACCAGATGCCGTCGCCAAGGGCTTCGACGAAGTCGGGAAGCGCGTCGGTCATGTGGCAAATCCCTCTGGCAGTTTCGGGTTTCACTGCGGCGGCAGCAGCAGCCACAGCCGTGCGATGTCGGCCGCACCGTCCTTGCCGCGCACGCTGCGCAGCGTGGCCGCGGCCTTCGGCCGCGCCTTGGTCGAACGCCGCTGTGCCAGCCCCAGGTGCAGCAGCGCGTCGTCGGGCCGCTTCAGGCCGCCCTTGGCGATGCCTTGTTCGATCAACGCGACGCCCTGGTCGGTCTGGCCGATCGTGACATGGACCATGCCAATCCTGACCAGCGCGTTGCCGTCCTTGGCCTTGGCGGCCTCGGCGGTGCGCGCGGCCAGGCTGGCGCGGCTGTCGGCGTCGCTGCGCGCGGCCAGCTCGCGCAGCCGCTGCTGGCGCTCGGCCTGCGGCCCGTTGCCGAAAACGCCGCTGGCGTAGGCGCGCTCGATGACCTGCACGGCTTCGGCCGGCAAGCCGGCCTGCAGCGCGAGCTGCGCCAGCTCCATGGTGTCGTCGGCGGAATCCAGCGTGCCGCTGGCCAGCCGCAGCCGCATCAGGTCGAGCGCGTGACGCTCGGCAAAGCCGCTGCGCTGCTGCAGCCCGGCCAGCGCGGCAGCCCAGTACTCCTTCTTCGGGTGGTAGGCGAGCAGCTTTTCCAAGGTCGCGCCGTAGCCCGGCAGCTTGGCGCGCGCCTGCGCATCGGCCAGGCGCAGCAGATCGGCTTCGGCCGGGCGCTGGCCGGCTTGTTCGGCCGCGGCCACCGCCGCCGCGGCATCGCGCGCGACGGCGGCCGCATCACCCGACTGCGCGTGCACCCAGGACTGCAACTGCCTCAGCGCGGCGCTGTCGCCGCCGGCTTGGCGCGCCTTGTCGATCCACGCCTGCGCCATCGCCGCTTGCTTGGTCTGCGCGTAGGCGTAGGCCAGCGCCTCGGCCAACTGGGCCTGCTCGCCCGCCGACAGCTTGGCGCTGGCGTAGACCGCCTCGAATGCGCGGATGGTGGTGGCATGGTCGCCGGCGCGCTGCGCTGCGGCGCCGCGCATGCGCTCGATCGTCAACTGCTCGGCCGGCGTGCGGTTGGGCACCTTGTCGGCCTCGCGCACCTTGGCCAGCGCCTCCTTGGTCTTGCCCGCCTTCAGCAGCTCGCCGGCCTGTTGCAGCGGCCGCGCCACCTCGGGGCGCAGCGGCTGCGCGGCGGCCAGCATGCAGCAGGCGGCAAGTACGGCGCACAACAGCGGCTGTCGCAGCGTCACAGGAACTGCTCGTTGCCGATGATGCCGATCTTGGTCACGCCCAGCCGTTGCGCCGACGCCAGGATCATCGCCACCACCTTGTAGGGCACCAGCTTGTTCGGCCGCAGGTGCAGCTCGGGCTGATCGGGCAGCGCGGCGATCGCCGCGAGCCGCGATTCCAGCTCGGCGCGGTCGGCGACGATGCTGCCGTTCCAGCCGATGCTGCCGTCGAAGTCGACATCGATGCGCACGATCTGCGGCGGCGCCGGCGGCGGCGCGCTGGCCATGTCGGGCATGTTCATCTTGACGGCATGGGTCTGGATCGGGATGGTGATGATGAACATGATCAGCAGCACCAGCATCACGTCGA
>CALBTN010000445.1 GCA_937967345.1 uncultured Rubrivivax sp.
CGCCCCACTTCAGCGCCGCCGGGTCCCTCTCGGCCGTCAGGCGGATCTTGCGGCCGTTGACCACCAGCGTCTGGCCTTCGACCGCGATCTCGCCCTTGAAACGGCCGTGCACGCTGTCGAACTGCAGCATGTAGGCCAGGTAGTCGGGTTCGAGCAGGTCGTTGATGCCGACGATCTCGATGTCGTCGAAATGCTTGACGGCGGCGCGAAACACCATGCGCCCGATGCGTCCGAAGCCGTTGATGCCTACCTTGATGGCCATGATGCGATCTCCCTGCGAGTGAATAACGATGATCGACGATGCTCAGCCGGCGAGCACCTCGCGCACGACGGCGGCGAGGTTGTCCGGCGTGAAATGGAACAGCGGGAACAGCGCCGCCGCCGGCGCGCTCTCGCCGAAGCGGTCCAGCCCCAGCACCGCGGCGCAGCCGTACTTCCACCAGCCGTCGGTGACGCCGGCCTCGACCGCGATGCGCGGCAGCTTGGCCGGCAGCACGCTGGCCTTGTAGGCGCGGTCCTGGCGGTCGAACACGGTGGTGCTGGGCATGCTGACCACCCGCACCGCGATGCCGCCTTCGGCCAGCAGCGCCTGCGCGTGCAGCGCCAGTTGCACCTCGCTGCCGGTGGCGATGATCACCGCCTGCGCGCGCTTTTTCAGCCCGACCTCGGACGGCTCGGCCAGCACGTAGGCGCCCTTGGCGATCTGGTCCAGCCCGCTCTTGGGCGCATAGGCCAGGTTCTGCCGGCTCAGCAGCAGCGCGCTCGGGCGGCGCGGCTGCGTCAGCGCCACGGTCCAGGCCACGGCGGTTTCGGCGGTATCGGCCGGGCGCCACACGTCCAGCCCCGGGATCAGCCGCAGCGCGGCCGCGTGCTCGACGCTTTGGTGGGTGGGGCCGTCCTCGCCCAGGCCGATCGAGTCGTGGGTGAAGACGTGCACCACGCGGCGCTTCATCAGCGCGGCCATGCGGATCGCGTTGCGGCTGTAGTCGCTGAAGGTCAGGAAGGTGCCGCCGTAGGGGATGAAGCCGCCGTGCAGCGCGATGCCGTTCATCACCGTGGCCATGCCGAACTCGCGCACGCCGTAGTTGATGTGGCGCGGGCACACGCCGTCGACATCCAGCGGCGCGCCGTCGGCGCCGAAGCGCAGCGCCGGGGTCGATGTGGTGTTGGTCAGGTTCGAGCCGGTCAGGTCGGCCGACCCGCCCAGCAGCTCGGGCAGCGCCTGGGTGAAGGCTTCGAGCGCGATCTGGCTGGCCTTGCGCGTGGCCACGGTCTCGGCCTTGGTGTGGGCGGCCACCACCGCATCGACCGCAACCTGCGCGAAGTCTTTCGGCAGCTCGCCTTGCATGCGCCGCTGCAGCTCGGCCGCCAGCTCGGGGTGGGCGTCGCGGTAGGCGGCCCAGCGCGCGTTCCAGCCGGCTTCGTCGCGCGCGCCGCGCTCGCGGTGGTCCCACAGCGCATAGGCCTGCTCGGGCACGACGAACGGCGGCCACGCCCAGCCCAGCGCCTCGCGCGTCAGCGCGATCTCGTCGGCGCCCAGCGGCTCGCCGTGGGCCTTGGCCGTGCCGGCGCGGTGCGGTGCGCCCTTACCGATGGTGGTGTTGCAGATGATCAGCGTCGGCTGCGTCTCGGCCTGGCGCGCCTGGCGCAGCGCCGCGTCGACCGCTTCCACGTCCTGGCCGTCGACCGGGCCGATCACCTGCCAGCCGTAGGCCTCGAAGCGCAGGCGCACGTTGTCCACGTACCACGGCCGCACCGCACCGTCGATGCTGATGCCGTTGTCGTCGTACAGCGCGACCAGCTTGTTCAGCTGCCAGGCACCGGCCAGCGCGCACACCTCGTGGCTGACGCCTTCCATCATGCAGCCGTCGCCGAGGAAGACGTAGGTGTGGTGGTCGACGATGGCATGGCCGGGGCGGTTGAACTGGTGCGCCAGCAGCTTTTCGGCCAGCGCCATGCCCACCGCGTTGCCCAGGCCCTGGCCGAGCGGGCCGGTGGTGGTCTCGACCCCGGGGGCGACGTCGACCTCGGGGTGGCCGGGGGTCATGCTGTGCAGCTGGCGGAAGTGCTTCAGCTCGTCCAGCGGCAGCGCGTAGCCGCTCAGGTGCAGCAGCGCGTACAGCAGCATCGACGCATGGCCGTTGGACAGCACGAAGCGGTCGCGGTCGGGCCAGTGCGGGTTGCCCGGGTTGAACTTCAGGTGCCGGCCCCACAGCGCCACCGCCATCTCGGCCATGCCCATCGGCGCGCCGGGGTGGCCGGAGTTGGCCTGCTGCACGGCGTCCATCGCCAGCGCGCGGATAGCGTTGGCCATCAAGGAGGTGTCGTTGTTTGAAGTCGCTGCCATGTGCGCGAAGGCGGTTCCAAAGGAAGCCGCATGGAGGGGGCGAACCCGCCGATTTTAGGCCCGCGGCGGAGGCCCCCCTAAACTGTGGCCGGATGAAGGCCCTGATCCTGGCTGCCGGCCGCGGCGAGCGCATGCGCCCGCTGACCGACACCTGTCCCAAGCCGCTGCTGGCGCTGCACGGCAAGCCGCTGATTCAGTGGCATCTCGAGGCGCTGGCGCGTGCCGGCGTGCGCGAGGTGGTGATCAACACCGCCTGGCTCGAAGATCGGTTCCCGGCCGTGCTCGGCGACGGCGCGCGCTTCGGCCTGGCGATCCGCTATTCGACCGAAGGCCGCGACCACGGCGGCGCGCTCGAGACCGCTGGCGGCATCCGCAAGGCGCTGCCGTGGCTGGCGCCGAACGGCGACGAGGCGTTCTGGGTGGTGTCGGGCGACGTCTTCGTGCCCGGCTTCGCCTTCGATGCCGGGCTGGCCGACGCCTTCGCCCGGGGGCGTGACCTCGGGCTGCTGTGGCTGGTGCCCAACCCCGACTTCCACGGCAGCGGCGACTTCAATCTCGACGCCGGCCGCCTGAGGCGCGGCGCACCGCACGCCTGGACCTACGCCAACATCGCGCTGCTGCGCGCCGACCTGGTGGCGGCGCTGCCGCTGGGGCGCAGCGCGCCGCTGGGGCCGCTGCTGTTCACGGCGGCCGCGGCCGATCGGCTGGGCGGGCGCGCGCTCGACGGCGAGTGGCACAACCTGGGCACGCCGGCGCAGCTGGCGGCGCTGAACCCGCGGACCGCGCCGGCCGCGCCGACCGCTCAATGAGCACCACCTTGCTCGACATCGCGGTCATCGGCGCCGGCCCGGTGGGCCTGGCGCTGGCGCTGCAGGCGGCGCGGGTGCTGCCGCATGCGCGCATCAGCGTGTTCGACCGCCGCGAACTGACGCACGACGCGAGCGCCGACCCGCGCACCCTGGCGCTGTCGCTGGGCAGCGTGCAGCTGCTGCAGCGGCTGGGCAGCTGGCCCGGCGCGGCGGCGCAGCCGATCCGCGAGGTGCACGTGTCGCAGCTCGCGCCGGGCCTGCCAACCTGGGCGCCCAGGGGCGCGCCCGAGGTGCACATCCGCGCGGCCGACGAAGGCGTGCCGATGCTCGGCGCGGTGCTGAGCTACGGCGCGCTGCTGGCGCCGCTGCAGCGGGCGTGGCTGCAGGCCGAGGCGGCGGCGCCGAAGCGGTTGGCCAGCCGCTTCGGCAGCGTGGTGCGCGCGTTGAAGCCGCTGGCCGACGGTGTCGAGGTCGATGCCGGCATTGCCGAGCGCTTCGACCTGGCGGTGGTGGCCGAGGGCGGGCTGTTCGACCAGCAGGCGCGCAAGGCGCTGGCGCGCGACTATGGCCAGACCGCCTGGGTCGGCACCGTCACGCTGCGGCAGGCCACGCCGGGCCTGGCGATCGAGCGCTTCACCCGCCACGGGCCAGTGGCGCTGCTGCCGCTGCCGCCGCGCGATGCAGGCGCGGCGCACACCGAAGCCGCGCTGGTGTGGTGCGTGCGCCGCGACGACGACCCGGTGCGCGAGCTCGATGCCGTGCAGCGCCAGGCGGTGCTGGCCACGCTGCTGCCCGAGGTCGCCGGGCGCATCGAGCGGCTGTCCGCGCTGAAGGATTTCGCGCTCGGGCTGAATGCCGAGCGCACGCTGGTCGACGGCCGCAGCGTGCGCATCGGCAACGCGGCGCAGACCCTGCACCCGGTGGCCGGCCAGGGGCTGAACCTGGGCTTGCGCGACGCCTACGAGCTGGTGCAGGTGCTGCGCCACGGCGCCGGCGTCGACGCGGCGCTGCGGCGTGTGGCCTGGGCGCGCGGCGCCGACCGCTGGATCACGATCGCCGCCACCGACTTTCTGGCGCGCAGCTTCACCTGGCAGCTGCCGGGGCTGGCCGCGGCGCGCGGCCTGGGGCTGGCGGCGCTGCAGACGATCGCGCCGCTGAAGTCGCGGCTGGCGCGGCAGATGATGTTCGGCACACGCTGAGCGGGTGCCGCCACCGCGGCTCAAGCCGGACCGACCGCCAGCATCGCCGCGGCCAGATCCTCCAGCGCGCTGCCCACCGACTTGAACACCGTGCGCTCGTGCGCCGAGCGGCGGGCATCGACCTGACCGCGCGCCAGTTGTTCGAGCGTGCCGCGCACCTCGCCGCGCCCCAGCGCGCCGCTGGCCAGCGCGTCGAGCAGATCGCCGCTCTTGTCCAGCGCTTCCGGCGTGTCGACATAGACCGCCGCGCCGCGCAGCGCGTCATCGTCGGCTTCGCGCATCTGCGGCGTGAAGCTGCCGATCAGGTCGAGGTGGCTGGCCGGCTGCAGCTGGCGCCCGTGCACCAGCGGCGTGGTGGCCAAGGTCGCGCAACTGACCATGTCGGCCGCGGCCAGCGCGGCGTCGAGGCCGCCGACCGCGCTGGCCGCCAGGCCCTGCGCGCGCAGCCGCTGCGCCAGCTGCTGCGCCGCATCGCTGCGGCGCGCCCAGACGCTGACGCGATCGAGCGGGCGCACCTCGCGGTAGGCCAGCGGCACCATCGACGCGACCCGCCCGGCGCCGACGACCAGCAGATGGCGGGCATCGGCGCGCGCCAGCCACGACGCCGCCAGCGCCGATGCCGCCGCGGTGCGCCGCGCGGTCAGCTCGTTGCCGTCGAGTAGCGCCAGCGGCACGCCGCTGCGCGCGTCGTGCAGCAAGTAGCTGGCATGCAGCCCCGGCAGGCCGCGCGCGGCGTTGCCGGGCGCGATGTTGATGATCTTCACGCCGTAGCGCTCGCCGCCTTGGCCGCTGGTGGTCCAGGCCGGCATCAGCAGCGAGGTCAGGGTCTCGCCGTGCGCGCCGCGGATCTGGTGCACATGGCGTGGCGGCACCTCGCAGCCGGCGGCGAAGCGTTCGCGCAGCGCGGCGATCAGGCGGTCGAAGGGCAGTGCGGCGGCCACCGCGGCGGCGTCGAGCACGCGCACCGCAAGCCGCTCAGGTGATGACGTCCGGGCGCTCGCGGCCGCTGCGCGCGCGCAAGCCGGTCAGCGCCTCGGCCGCGTCGATCAGCGGGCGCAGCGCGGCCTGGGTGTCGATGCCGTGGCGCGAGGCATCGCCCTCGAAGCGCTCGAGGTACAGCCGCAGCGTCGCGCCTTCGGTGCCGGTGCCCGACAGGCGCAGCACGATGCGCGAGCCGTCGTCGAAGAACACGCGCAGCCCCTGCTGGCGGCTGACCGAGCCATCCACCGGATCGGTGTAGGCGAAGTCGTCGGCGCCGCGCACGCGCAGCCCGGCGACGCTGCGCCCGGGCAGGCCCGGCAGCGCGTCGCGCAGCTCGGCGACGATGCGCCGCGCCAGCGCGCTGTCGATGCCTTCGTAGTCGTGCCGCGAGTACACGTTGCGGCCGAAGCGCTGCCAGTGTTCGCGCACGATCGCCTCGACGCCGATGCCGCGCACGGCCAGGATGTTCAGCCAGAACAGCACCGCCCACAGCCCGTCCTTTTCGCGCACGTG
>CALBTN010000446.1 GCA_937967345.1 uncultured Rubrivivax sp.
GAGCCGATGTGCGGCTCGGCCTGCGGTGGCGTGTGCAAAGGGGTGCGGCGAAGGGCCGTGATCCTTCGCCGCAGATCTCGAGACCGCCCAAGACGGCGGCTGGCATTCATGTGCCGTTCACCTCGGGTCGTCTACCTTGTCGGTCAATCACCCCGTCCGATGGCACACCTGCGTAGACCACGATGCCTCTGCCCCGCCTACCCCTTGGCAGCAGCGCGCGCTGCCTGAGCTGCCTGTTCACGGCCCTGTTGCTGGCGGCAAGTGCCCGCGCCGCCGACGCGCCGGTTGCCATCGCCTGGACCCCGGCCCAGATCGAGGCGGCCGGGGTGCGCACACACAGGTTGGGTGATGCGGGCGCGGCAGCCGGCGCAGGGCCCGTCCTCCAAGGTCAGGTGGAACTGCCACCCCAAGCCACCGAAGTCCTGAGCAGCCCGCTGGCCGGCGTCGTGCAGCAGGTGATGGTGGCCCCCGGCCAGCGCGTGAAGGCCGGTGAAGTCGTGGCGCGGCTGGCCAGCCCGGAGCTGCTGATCTGGCAGCGCGAGCTGCTGCAGGCCAGGTCGCAGTCGCGTCTGGCGGCAGACAAGCTGGCGCGCGACGAGCGCCTCTACGCCGAGGGCATCATCCCCGGCGCGCGCGTGCAAGCCAGCCGTGCCGACAGCGAGCAAGCGCAGCTTGCGTTGCAGGAACGCCGCCAGGCTCTGCAGGTGCTGGGCCTGCCGGACGGCGCGCTGCAGGCGCAGATGCGGCTGCGCGCTGCCGCGGCCGGCACGGTGCTGGAGGTTGCAGCGCTGCCCGGACAGCGGCTGGAGGCAGGCATGCCGGTGGCCAAGATCGCCCGCAGCGGTCAGCTGGCCCTGGCGCTGCAGGCGACGCCCGAGCAGGCGCGCCGGCTGCGCGTAGGCGACACGCTCAGCGTTGCCGGGTGCAAGAGCCCGGCGCGGCTGGCCGCCATCACGCCCCAGGTGCACCGTGCGAACCAGTCGGTCCAGCTGCGTGCCGACTTCGTGGCGGCCGAGGACTGCCTGCGCCTGCAGCAGTTCGTCGAGGCCACGGTGCAGCCTGCGCCGGCCGGCGCCGTCTCCCCGTTGAACCTGCCGGAGCAGGCCGTGGTGCGCCAGGACGGCAAGGCTTACGTCTTCGTGCGCAACCGCCAGGGCTTCGTGCCCACGGCCGTCGAACTGGGCGTGCAGGACAGCGGCGTGTGGCCGGTGCGCCGTGGCCTGAAGGCGGGCGACGAGGTGGCGGTATCCGGCATTGCCGCGCTCAAGGGCGCCTGGCTGGGCCTGGGCGCAAGGGGCGAGTAGATGCTGCGCCGCCTGATTGCCTTTGCGCTGGCGCAGCGCCTGCTGGTGGTCGTGTTCATGCTCGGGGTGATCGGTGCGGGCTGGCTGGCCGTGCTGGGGCTGCCGATCGATGCCTTTCCCGATGTCTCGACCACCCAGGTGAAGATCATCCTCAAGGCCCCGGGCATGACGCCGGCCGAAGTGGAGGCGCGCATCGTGGCGCCCCTGGAGCAGGAACTGCTGGGCATACCGTACCAGGTCATGCTGCGCTCGCAGGCGAAATACGCGATCGCCGACATCACGCTGGACTTCGCCGACGGCACCGATATCTACTGGGCGCGCCAGCAGGTGAGCGAACGCCTGTCCGGCGTGATGGGCGACCTGCCGGGCGGACTCGGCGGCGGCCTGGCGCCGATCACCACGCCGTTGGGCGAGATGTTCATGTTCACCATCGAGGGCGAGGCCAGTCTTGCCGAAAAGCGCCGCATCCTCGACTACGAGGTGCGTCCGCGCCTGCGCGGCATCGCTGGCGTGGCGGACGTCAACACCCTGGGCGGCCTGGTCGAAACCTTCGAGGTCGTGCCCGACCTGGCGGCGCTGGCGGCGCGCCAGATCTCGCTGCGGCAGTTGCACGAGGCTCTGGCGGCAAACAACCGCAACGACGGCGCCGGGCGCCTGATCAGCGGCGAAGAGGCGCTGCTGGTGCGCAGCGACGGCAGCATCCAGAGCCTGGACGACGTGCGCGCTATCGCCATCACGCAAGACAAGGGCATGGCCACCCGCGTCGGTGACGTGGCCGAGGTGCGCCTGGGTGCGCTGACACGCTATGGCAGCGTCACGCAGGACGGCCAGCGCGAGGCGGTGCAGGGCCTGGTGCTGGGCCTGCGCGGCGCCAACGCGCGCCAGTTGGTGCGCGACGTGCGCGCGCGGCTGCAGGAGATCGAGGCCAGCCTGCCGGCGGGGATCCGGCTGCAGCCGTTCTACGACCGCGGCGCGCTGGTCGATCGCGCCGTGGGCACGGTTGCCAAAGCGCTTGCCGAGGCGATTGCGCTGGTGCTGGTGCTGCTGCTGCTGTTCCTGGGCAACCTCCGCGCGGCACTGGTGGTGGCGCTGATCCTGCCGCTGTCGGCACTGGCTACCTTCGTGCTGATGCGGCAGTGGGAGCTGTCAGCCAACCTGATGTCGCTGGGCGGCCTGGCGATCGCCATTGGCATGCTGGTGGATGCGGCCGTGGTGGTGGTGGAAAACATCGAGGCCCGGCCGCACGACGCCGACGTGCCGCGGCTGCACCAGCTTTACCGTGCAACGAGCGAGGTGGCCATGCCGGTGGGCGCCGGCATCGCCATCATCATGATCGTGTTCCTGCCGCTGCTGACGTTGCAGGGCCTGGAGGGCAAGCTGTTCGCGCCGGTGGCGCTGACGATCATGTTTGCGCTGGGGGCGTCGCTGCTGCTGTCGCTGACGGTGATTCCGGTGCTCGCGTCGCTGCTGCTGCGCCCTGGACATCACCCCAGCCCATGGCTGGTGCGCAAGCTCGAGGCAGGCTACGCGCCGCTGCTGGACAGGGCGCTGACTCGCCCGCGCACCGTCTACCTGAGCGCGGCGCTGGCTCTGGCGGGCGCGCTCGCGCTCTTTCCGTTCATCGGCAAATCGTTCATGCCTTCGCTGGACGAGGGCGACATCATCATGCAGGTCGAGAAGCTGCCGTCGATCAGCTTGGTGCAATCCATCGCCACCGACTTGGCGCTGCAGCGGCGCATCCTGGCCGCCGTGCCCGAGGTCGAGCGCATCGTCGCGCGCGTGGGCTCGGACGAACTGGGCCTGGATCCCATGGGCCTGAACGAGACCGACAGCTTCCTCGTGCTGAAGCCCCGCGCCGAATGGCGCTTCAGGACGAAGGAAGAGCTGATCGATGCGATCCGCCAGGCGGCCGAGGGCATTCCCGGCGTGAACCTGGGTTTCACGCAGCCGATCGAGATGCGGACCTCGGAGATGCTCTCCGGCGTGCGCGGCGACCTCGCGGTAAAGATCTTTGGCCCCGACACGGCGCAGCTGTCGCGCCTGGCAAGCCAGATCGTGCAGGTGCTGCAGGGGCTGAGGGGCAGCGAGGATGTGCTGACCGCGCAGAACGACGGCGTGCAGTACCTGCGCGTGCACCTCGATCGCGAGGCGATCGGCCGCCTGGGCCTGTCGGTGGACCAGGTGCAGACCGATCTGCGCGCGCTGGTCGAAGGCCAGCGCGCGGGTGTGGTGGTGCAGGACGTGCGCCGCGTGCCGCTGATGGTGCGCGGCGGCGACGCCTTGCGCGAATCGCCCGGCCTGTTTGCCCAGCTGCGTCTGCCAACGCCGGGCGGCCAGTCGATTGCGTTGGCCCAACTGGCGCGGCTCGAGGTCATTGACGGTCCGGTGAAGGTCGAGCGCGAGCAGTCCTCGCGCATGTCGGTGGTGCGCGCCAACGTGCGTGGACGCGACCTGGTGGGTTTCGTCGCCGAGGCACAGGCCGCTGTGGCGCAGCAGGTGCAATTGCCCGAAGGCTACCGTCTGGCCTGGGGCGGACAGTTCGAGAACCAGCAGCGCGCCGCCGCGCGCCTGGCACTGGTGGTGCCGGTGGCGCTGGCGCTGATCGTCGGCCTGCTGTTTGCCACCCTGGGCAACCTGCGCCAAGCGCTGCTGGTGCTGGCCAACATCCCGCTGGCGTTGGTTGGCGGCGTGGCGGCGTTGGCCGTGAGCGGCGAGTACCTCTCGGTGCCGGCGTCGGTGGGCTTCATTGCGCTGATGGGCATTGCCGTGCTCAACGGCTTGGTGCTGGTGAGCTGCTTCAACCAGCTTGCCGCGCGCGGCCTGGCTACCACCGACGTGGTGCGTCAGGGCGCGCTGCGGCGCCTGCGTCCGGTGCTGATGACGGCCAGCATCACCGCGCTCGGCCTGATCCCGTTGCTGCTGGCGACCGGGCCGGGCTCGGAGATCCAGCGCCCGCTGGCCATCGTGGTCATCGGCGGGCTGGTCAGCTCGACACTGCTCACGCTGGTGCTGCTTCCGCTGTTGTATCGCCGCTTCGGCCAACCTCCAACGCTGCCATGACCGAATTCGCCTCGCCCGATTGCCTGCTGACCTTGGTCGTGCCCAGCGCGCTGGAGGAAGAGCTGCTCGATCTGTTGCGGGTTCAGCCCCGCCTGGTGCCCGGCTTCACCCTGGTGCCGGCACTGGGCATGGGCAGGCATATCCACCTGGCCACCAGCATGGAGCAGGTGCAGGGCCGCGCGCAGCGCGTGCTGGTGCAGCTGGCCATCTCCCAGGAAGGGTTGCGGCCGCTGATCGCGATCTTGCGCCAGGCGTTCCCCACGCCCCAGGTTGCCTACTGGGCGACACCGCTGCTGGACTTCGGGCGGCTCGGAGAGCTTTCATGAAGCCTGCCCTCGTCTGGATCAAGGCCTTGGCCTGCACCGCCATGGTGGCGCAGGCACAGCCGCAAGACGGCGGGCAGCCGCCGCTGCTGCCGCCTGCGCCGATGGTCGAGCAGGTGCTCGGACAGTTGCCGCAGGTGCGCGCCGCCGCAGCCGCCGTTGCGCTGGCCCAGGCACGCAGCCGGCGCCTGCAAGCCGGGCCGTACGACTGGGTAGCGAAGGCCGTGGTCGATCGGCGCAGTGAACAAGGCGGCCCGCGCTACCACGAAGGCGAGATCGGCCTCGAAACGGGCTTGCGCTGGCCCGCCAAGGTGGCCGCCGACCGGCAGTTGGGCGCAGTCGAGGAACGTCTGGGCGTGATTGGCCATGCGGACACCTGGCACGAGGCCGCGCGTGGTCTGCTGGCCGACTGGTTCGATGTGCTGCGCGACCTGCGCAGCGCCCAGTTGCTGCAGGCGCAGGACACGCTGATGCAACGGCAACTGCAGGTGACACAGCGCCGCGTGGATGCCGGCGACGCGGCCAAACTGGACCTGCTTGCGGTGAACGCCGAGCGCGCCCGGATACAGGCTCAGGCCACTCGCGGCCATGCCCAGGCCGAGCTGCGGCGCCAGAACCTGCTTCGGCGCTACCCCGGCCTGAGCGATCCGGTGGATCTGCTGGCTGCGCACTCGGGTGGCCAACTGGCGCAGGAGTTGCCGCCCGATGCCATGGCTTGGCCGTCCACCGCGACGTGGGTCGAGCGCATCCTCGATGACAACCATGAGCTCGAGCTCGCACAGGCCCGCGCCGAGCAGGCGCGGCTGCAGGCCGAACGTACACGGCTGGAGCGCCAACCCGACCTCACGGCGGGGGTGCGTGCCGCGCGCGAGCGCAGCGGTCAGGAGCAGGTGATCGGCGTGTACCTGTCGCTGCCGCTGGGCGGTGCCGGCCGCGATGCGGACGCCCGAGCCGCGCTGGCCCAGGCCGAGGGTGCCGAGCAGGAGCTGGCGCAAACGCGCCGGCGCGTCGAGATCGAAGCCTGGCGTGCCGCCAGCGAAGCGCAACAAACACGCTTGACCCTGGTGCAGCAACGCCACGCCCTGCAGCTGCAGCACAGCAGTGTGGCGATGCAAGAACGCGCCTACGCCTTGGGTGAAAGCCCTGTGACCGATCTGCTGATCTCCCAGCGTGCGGCCTTGGAGGCCAGGCTGGTGGCCGACACGGCCAGCCTCGATGCGATCGAGGCGTGGGCGCGCCTGCTGTTGGATTCGCACCGCCTGTGGCAGCCCGCGCAACCATGAACGCGCAGGCATCGTCGGCGCCGGCTCGGCTGTTGCTGCGCGTTTTGCGGCCAGCCTCGGCAGGCGCGGGCGCGGCCTGGCACGCCAGAGGGCGGATCAGGCTCGCACGCTATGCTGGTGCCACGCGCCCCACCGGAAGCACACCATGGCCCCGCCCGAACTGCACACGCTGCGCTACGAGGTGCGCGACGCCATCGCGACGATCACGCTGCACCGGCCCGACAAGCTCAACGCCTTCACCGCGCTGATGCGCGACGAGTTGATCGCCGCCTTCGACGCAAGCGATGCCGACGACGCGGTGCGCGCGGTGATCGTCACCGGCGCCGGCCGGGCCTTCTGTGCCGGCGCCGACCTGTCCGCGGGCGGCCAGACCTTCGACTACGCCGCGCGCGGCGACGCCGCGCGCGACGAAAGCCTGGTCGGCGAGGTCTACCGCGACGGCGGAGGCATGGTGGCACTGCGCATCTACCGCAGCCTCAAGCCGGTGATCGGCGCGATCAACGGCGCGGCGGTGGGCATCGGCGTGACGATGCAACTGCCGATGGACATCCGCCTGGCCAGCACCGAAGCGCGTTTTGGCTTCGTCTTCGCGCGCCGCGGCATCACGCCCGAGGCGGCGTCGAGCTGGTTCCTGCCGCGGCTGGTGGGCATGCAAACGGCGCTGGAATGGTGCTTCACCGGCCGCGTGTTCGGCGCGCAAGAGGCGCTCGATCGCGGCCTGGTGCGCTCGCTGCACGCGCCGGACGAGCTGCTGCCGGCGGCGCGCTCGCTGGCGCGCGAGATCGCCGGCCACAGCGCGCCGGTGTCGGTGGCGCTGACGCGGCAGATGTTGTGGCGGCTCGCGGCCGCCGAGCACCCGATGGCCGCGCACCGCATCGACAGCCGCGCGATCCAGTCGCGCGGGCGCTCGGCCGACGCGCGCGAAGGTATTGCCGCCTTCCTCGACAAACGCGCGCCGAGCTACCCGGACCGGGTGTCGTGCGACATGCCCGCGTTCTTCCCGTGGCGGGACGAGCCGGCCTTCGAGTGAGTCGCGTGAACACCATGGAAGATGATCTTGATGTGCTGATCGTCGGTGCCGGCATCTCCGGCATCGGCGCGGCCTGGCACCTGCGCCAGCAATGCCCGGACAAGCGCTTCGCCGTGCTCGACGCGCAGGACGGCCATGGCGGCACCTGGCGCACGCACCGCTACCCGGGCATCCGTTCGGACAGCGACCTGTTCACCTTCGGCTACAAGTTCAAGCCGTGGATGGGCCAGCCGATCGCCACCGGGGACGAGATCCAGAAGTACCTGGGCGAAGTCATCGCCCAGGCGCAGCTCGAGCCGCACATCCGCTACGGCCATGCGGTCAAGGCGGCGCAGTGGTGCAGCGCCGAGCAGCGCTGGACGCTCAGCGTCGAGCACCAAGGGCAGTCGCGGCAGTTCAAGGCGCGGTTCCTCTTCATGTGCCAGGGCTACTACCGACACGCCGCCGGCCACACGCCGCAGTGGCCGGGCATGGACTCTTTCGCCGGGCGTATCGTGCACCCGCAGACCTGGCCCGACGACCTGGAGCTGTGCGGCAAGAAGGTGGTGGTGATCGGCTCGGGCGCGACCGCGGCGACGCTGATCCCGGCGATCGCGCCGCAGTGCGCGCACGTCGCCATGCTGCAGCGCTCGCCGACCTTCTTCATCAGCGGGCGCAACGCCAACGAGCTGGCCGACATGCTGCGCCAGCTCGACATCCCGGCCGAATGGACGCACGAGATCGTGCGCCGCAAGGTGCTGTTCGAGCAGGCGCAGTTCACGCAGCGCTGCCGCAGCGAACCCGAGGTCGTGCGCCGCGAGCTGCTGGCCGGGGTGGCGGCTGCTTTGGGCCCCGGCCACGAGGCGCTGGTGCAGCAGCACTTCAACCCGAGCTACCGGCCGTGGCAGCAGCGCGTCGCCTTCGTGCCCGACGGCGACCTGTTCCGCTGCGTGCGCGACGGCTCGGCCTCGGTGGTCACCGACCGCATCGAGCGCTTCGAGCCACGCGGCCTGCGGCTGGCATCGGGCGCGCTGCTCGAGGCCGACGTGATCGTCAGCGCCACCGGTTTCGACCTCAGCGTGTTCGGCGACATCGCCTTTGCCATCGACGGCGAGCCGCTGGATTTCGCAAGCACGGTCGGCTGGCGCGGCGCGATGTTCAGCGGCGTGCCCAACCTGGCCTGGGTGTTCGGCTACTTTCGCGCCAGCTGGACGCTGCGCGCCGACCTGCTCGCCGAGTTCGTCTGCCGCTTGCTGCAGCACATGGACGCCCGCGGCGCGAGCGTGGTCGTGCCGACGCTGCGCGCGCAGGACCAGCGCATGGCGTTGAAGCCCTGGGTCGACGGCGACAACTTCAACCCCGGCTACTTGCAGCGCGGCATGCACCTGCTGCCGCGCCAGGGCAGCCGTGCGCCGTGGCTGCACAGCCAGGACTACGCGCTGGACAAGCTCGAGCTGCCGCAGGCCAACCTGGACGACGGCACGCTGGTCTACCGCTGATGCGGCTGCTGGCCACGATCAGCGCGCACGGCCTGGGGCATCTGGCGCAAAGCGCGCCGGTGCTCAACGCGCTGCGCCGCCTCGTGCCGGCACTGCAGCTGACGGTGGCCAGCGCACTGCCCGAGGCGCGGCTGCGCGAGCGCATCGACGGCGGCTTTCGCATCGAGCCGCAGGCGCTGGACTTCGGCTTCGTCATGCACGACGCCTTCAGCGTCGACCTGAAAGCCAGCGCCGCGGCCTACCGCGACTGGCACGCCGACTGGCAGGCGCGCGTCGCGCGCACCGCCGCTTGGCTGCAAGCGCTCGGGCCGGAGCTGCTGCTGTGCAACGCCGCGTACCTGCCGCTGGCGGCGGCGGCGCGTCTGGGCGTGCCGGCCTACGCCATGAGCTCGCTGAACTGGGCCGACCTGTTTGCCCACCTGTTCATGCAAGCGGGTGCGCATGCGCGCTGGGCGCCGCCGATCCACGCGCAGATGCTGCGGGCTTACCGCGCGGCCAGCGCCTTCTTCAAGCTGCGCCCCGGCATGGACATGCCGCAGTTGCCGAACGCGACATGGGCCGAGCCGGTGGCCGCGGTCGGCCGCGTGCGGCGCGACGAGCTGCGCGAGCGGCTGCAGTTGGCGCCCGACGAGCGCGTCGTGCTGATTGCCTTTGGCGGCATCCAGGCGCGGTTGCCGCTGCAGCGCTGGCGCTTCGCTGCCGGGCTGCATTGGCTGGTGCCGGCGGCCTGGGGTTTCGACCACGAGCGCGTGCGCACGATCGAGTCGCTGGGCTGGCCTTTCGCCGAGCTGCTGGCCTCGGTCGACGCGCTGGTCGCCAAACCCGGCTACGGCAGCTTCGTCGAAGCGGCCTGCGTCGGCTTGCCGGTGCTGTACGCGCGCCGGCCCGACTGGCCCGAGCAGGAGCCGCTGCTGCACTGGCTGCACGCGCACGGCCGCGCGCTGCAGATCAGCGAGGCGGCGCTGCAGCGCGGCGACCTGGCCGCGCCGCTGGCGGCGCTGTGGCGCCAGCCGCCCAAGCCGCCGCTGGTGGCCGGTGGCGCCGAGCAGATCGCGGCGCGGCTGGCGCGGCACGGCCGCTGACGCAGGCGAGCGCCGGGTCTGGCGCGGCAACGCCGGGCGCGATCAGGCTTTGGAATCGATCACCGCGGCGTTGATCAGCGTGCGCAGTTCGCGGCGCAGCGGGTACAGCGTCGACGGCAGGAACTGCGTCAGGAACACCACGCACAAGTCCTCGACCGGGTCGACCCAGAACGCGGTGGATGCCGCGCCGCCCCACCAGTACTCGCCCACCGACCCGGCCACGCCGCTGCGCGCGACATGGGTGGTCATCGCAAAGCCCAGGCCGAAGCCGACGCCGCGGTAGAACGACTCGGTGTACAGCGACAACGACAGATCGGCCAGGTCGCGCCCGTCCGGCAGGTGGTTGGCGCGCATCAGTGCCAGCGTCTTCGGGCCGAGCAGCCGGTGGCCGTCGAGTTCGCCGCCGCGGCGCAGGCATTCGCAAAAGCGCATGAAGTCGGCCGCGGTCGACACCAGCCCGCCGCCGCCCGAAGGCGCGGCCGGCGGTTCGCGAAAGCTGCCCAGCTGCGGTGCCGGCGCCAGCTTGCCTTCGGGCGTCATCAGGTAACACTGCGTCAGCCGCGATGCCTGCGCCGCGTCGACTGAAAAACCGGTGTCGCGCATGCCCAGCGGCGCGAAGATGTGCTGGTGCAAGTAGCGGTCGAAGGGCTGGCCGGAGATCTGCTGCACCAGGTAGCCGAGCACGTCGGCCGACACCGAGTAGTTGAAGGCGGTGCCGGGCGAGAACTCCAGCGGCACCCGCGCCAGGCCGTCGATCAGGCCTTGCAGGCTGTCCTCGCGCGCGAAGGCGTCGAGCTTGTTGGCGCGGTAGGCGGCGTCGACGTTGGTGCGGTTCTGGAAGCCGTAGGTCAGCCCCGAGGTGTGGCGCAGCAGGTCGATGATGCGCATCGGCGATTCGGTGGGCTTGGTCAGCCAGCCCGGTGGCGTGCCCGGCAGGCCGCCGCCGCCGCCGACGTACACCCCGAGGTTGCGCCACGACGGGATGTAGTGGTGCACCGGGTCGTCCAGCGCGACCTTGCCTTGTTCGACCAGCATCATGAAAGCGACGCTGGTGATCGGCTTGGTCATCGAGTAGATGCGAACGATGCTGTCCTCGCGCAGCGGTGTGCCATCTTCGAGCGACGACTTGCCCAGCAGGGTGTGATGCACCAGTTGGCCGCCGCGCGCGATCTGCAACTGGGCGAAGGGCAGCCGGCCGCTGTCGATGTAGCGCTCGGCGAGGAAACGGTCGATGCGCTGCAGGCGCGACGAGCACATGCCGGCGGATTCAGGCTTGACGGGCATCTTCGGAAAACCTCTCGCGCCGCGGCGCGTCGTTGCGACGCCGCGCATTGTCGGTGATCACCTTGGACCGGCCGCGGTGCTGCCCGGCCAGCCCTGCGGCCGGTGGCGGGCGCGCGGCGGGTGCGTGACGGCAGTCCTGGCCGACCGGCTCAAGGCGGGTTCGGGCCGTCGACTTCGCGCACCTGGACGTCGACGACCTCTTCGGCAGGGTGCCGGCCGAAGCCGGGCGGCCGGCGCAGCGTGCTCCAGTGCAGGTTCACCGGCTCGGGGCGGCGCCCGCGCAACAGCGCCCACAGCATCACGCCGGCGGCGAGCACGAGTGCCAGCATCAGTGCGCCCAGCATCAGCAGCATGCCGCCGATCACCAGCGTGAAGCGCACGATGGCCGACAGCAGGCGTTGCAGCGGGCCGGGCGAGACGGGTTGCAGTGGTGGATTCATGTCGCTATCGGAGTCGCGGCGCGCGCGCAGGTTCCGCCCGATTGTGCCGGCGCTGCCTATCATGGCCCAGCAGCGCCGCTGCGATCGGTCGCAGCAGGAGTTCGGACCACACCATGGGAGCAGGGCACGGCCACGGGCATGGGCATGGGCATGGGCACGGCCCGAGCGGTGGCGACTACGGCCGCGCGTTCACCATCGGCATCACGCTGAACCTGGGTTTCGTCGCGGTCGAAGCCTTCTACGGCTGGAAGGCGGATTCGCTGGCGCTGCTGGCCGATGCCGGCCACAACCTGAGCG
>CALBTN010000447.1 GCA_937967345.1 uncultured Rubrivivax sp.
GGCGTGGCGCGGCCGCTGCGCTCGCAGTAGCGCGCGATGTAGTCGCTCTCCGACGGGATGCCCAGCGCCGCCAGGTCGAGCCCGCCGATGCCGCGGAAGCTGCCCGGCGGGATATGCCAGGACATGCAGTGGTAGCTGAAATCGGCGAGCGGGTGGCCGAGCGTCGACAGCTCCCAGTCCAGCACCGCCAGCACGCGCGGCTCGCTCGGGTGGAACATCAGGTTGTCCAGGCGGAAGTCGCCATGCACCACCGACACCATGGATTCGTCGCGCGCGCCGGCCGGGATGTGCTGCGGCAGCCATTCGATCAGCCGGTCCATCGCCTCGTTGGGGCCGGTGACCGAGGCCAGGTACTGCTTGGTCCAGCGCGAGATCTGGCGCTCGAAGTAGTTGCCCGGGCGGCCGTAGTCGCCCAGGCCGAGTTGGCCGACGTCCAGGCCGTGCAGGGTGGCGATGACGCGGTTCATCTCGTCGTAGATCGCGCCGCGCTGCTCGCGCGTCATGCCCGGCAGCGACTGATCCCACAGCACGCGGCCTTCGACCAGTTCCATCAGGTAGAACGCGCGGCCGATCACGGCTTCGTCGTCGCAGTGCAGCAGCATGCGCGGCACTGGCACGCCGCTGCCGGCGAGCGCACCCATGACGCGGAACTCACGCTCGATCGCGTGCGCCGACGGCAGCAGCCTGGCCACCGGCCCGGGCTTGGAGCGCATCACGTACGACGCCTTGGGCGTCACCAGTTTGTAGGTCGGATTGGACTGGCCGCCCTTGAACTGCCCGACTTCGAGCGGCCCGGCAAAACCGGGCAAGTGCTGCTGCAGGTAGGTTTGCAGCGCGGCGCTGTCGAAGGCGTGCGCGCCCACGGGTGGCTTGGTACCTTGAAACTGCTCCATCGGATACGGCTCCGTGCGGGTGGGATGCGGGTGAAGCTGCGGCGTGGCAACCGGGGCGATGCCGCTCAGCGCTCGGCGAACTGAAGCAGCTTGTCGCGCGACAGCACCACCAGGCGGGTCGGCTCGACGCGCACCGCGCCGTCGCGCTCGAAGCCCTTGAGCTCCTGGTTGACGCGCTGGCGCGATGCGCCCAGCAACTGCGCCAGGTCTTCCTGCGCCAACTCCAGACCGATGCGGATCTCCTCGCCTTGCTGGATGCCGTAGCTCTTGGCCAGCAGGATCACCTGCTTGGCCAGCCGTGCCCGCAGCGGCCGCGTGTTCAGGTCCTCGAAGTGGTCGAACATCAGCCGCAGCCGGCGGCAGTTCAGGCGCAGCAGCGCGTCGTACAGCTCGACGTGCCGCGCCAGCAGTTCCTTGAAGTCGGGCTTGCGCACGCACAGCAAGGTGGTCTGGCCGTGCGCATCGGCGTCGTGCGTGCGCGGCAGACCGTCGAACAGGGCGATGTCGCCGAACCACACCCCGGGCTCGGCATAGGTCAGCACGACCTGCTTGCCGCTGAGCGATACCGAACTGATGCGCACCGCGCCGCGCGCCACGCCGCACCACTCTTCGGCCGACGCGCCGCGGCTGGTCAGGGTGGCACCGTCGGCCAGGCGGCGCACGCTGCTGCGCTGCAAGATGTCATCGCGCAGCGGCTGCGACAGCCGGGCGAACCACGCGCCGGTGTCGATGTTGCGGCGCTCTTCGGCGCTGAGGGTCGCGGCATTCATCTCGATGTGGGATCGGCGCCAGGCGGTGGCCGCCCCTGCGGCCCGCGGCCAATCCTAACCGTGCGTTGCTGCACGGATTGCGCGCCGCGGTCGTGACGAAGTTGTAACCACGGCTGCTAGAGTGCCTCGCCGCCCCCGGCCCCTGGCGCCAGGTGCCAGGTGCCAGGTGCCAGGTGCCGTCCGTTTGCGCTTCTAGCCCCCGCATGCCCGCATGACCTTGCGATCGCCGAGTCTCGCCATCCTGGGCTGCGCACTCGCCATCGGCAGCGTGCCGGCGTGGCCTCTGGGGCTGGGGTCCGTGCCGCAGTCGGTCCCACTGGGCCAGGCGCTGGATCTGCGGGTGCCGCTGCGGCTGGATGCGGGCCAGGCCCTGACCCCGTCGTGCGTTCGTGCCGAGGTGCAGCTCGGTACGCGCCGCGTGCCCGACGCGCTGCTGGATGTGTCGCTCGAGCCGCCATCCGCTGCCGGCGAGTCGATGCTCAGGCTGCGCAGCATGCGTGTGGTCGACGAGCCCGTGGTGGCGGTCACGCTGCGGCTGGGCTGTGCGGCCGAGGTTTCGCGCCAGTTCACCGTGCTGGCCGACCCGGCGATCGCAGCGGCAGCGCTGGCGACGAGTGGCCGGCGCGACCCGGTGCGGCTGCCGCAGCCCAGGGC
>CALBTN010000448.1 GCA_937967345.1 uncultured Rubrivivax sp.
CAGCACCGCGGCGGCGTTGTTGTTGACCACGGTGGCGGCCTCGGCGCCGGTCAGCTCGCACAGCAGGCCCTCGACCAGGCTGTCGCGGTCGCCGCGCCCGCCGCTGGCGAGGTCGTACTCCAGGTTGTTCGGGCCGGCCATCAGCTCGGCCAGCCGGCTGATCGCCGCCTCGGGCAGCAGCGCGCGCCCCAGGTTGGTGTGGATGACGGTGCCGGTCAGGTTGAGCACGCGGCGCATCCGCGGCGCCAGCCGCTGGTGCAGGCGTGCGGCCAGCTGCTGCGCCAGCGCCTCGGGGCCGAGCTGGTCGCGGTGCAGCGCCCGCGCCAGCGCCTGGGTGCGCAGCAACGCCAGTAGCGCGCGCGCTTCGGCCGCCACCAGCGTGTGGCCGTGCTCGCGCAGCAGCGCGGCCACGCCAGGCTGGCGCAGCAGCCGGTCGAGTGACGGCAGGTGGTGCGGCTCGGCGGCGCTTGGACTGGGGCAGGCCGGCGAACCGTGGACCACGGATTCTTCGGACGCGGCCATCAGGGAACTTCGTCCGCGGCGGGCACGTCGGCGCCGGCGTCGCCGAACAGCAGCAGCAGGTTCAGGCCGTGGCGGGCGAAGCCGGCGTCGGCCAGCAGCAGGTCGAGCGTGAGGCTGGCCAGGTCATCGGCCAGCGGCTCGACGTGAAGGTCGCTGTCCATGTGCACGATCTTCAGGTAGTGGCGGCAGGCGTCGCAGGTCTCGGCCTCGACCGCCGGCTTGGCCGCCGACGGCTGGTCTTGATCGATCGGCCGCAGCGACTGGTAGCGGATGCCCTGCGTGGCCAGGCAGCGCGCGCACTGGATGCGGTTCATGCGCCACTGCGCGCTGCACAGCGCGCATTGCAAGTAGCGCTGGCCTTCTTGCGCGCCGCCCAGGCGGGTGATGCTGGCCGTGGGCAGCGTACCGCAGCAAGGGCAGTGCGTGCGGTTGTCGGCCACCTGCCACGGGCGCGGCAGCGCCGCGCCGGCGGCACCGGCCAGCCGCGTGAAGTACAGCTGCAGTCCGGCGGCGATCAACGGTGCCGAGGCCAGGTCCAGGCCGAGGCTGATGCCGGCCAGCAGCCGGTCGGCCTGCTGCTCGATGGCGTCGTCGGCGAGTGCCAGCGCCGTCTGCGCGCCGGCACGCGCCGGGCTGTCCGGGGGCATCTCGTCCAGCACCTGCGCCAGCAGCAGGCGCAGCTCGGTGCGCCACTGCGCCGCGCGCGGCCAGCGCTCGGCGTCGAACAGCGGTGCGGGCCAATCGGGCGTGGCACCACACCGCACGGCATCGGGCAGCAGCACCTCGGCGCCGTGCTGCAGCCGCGCGTGCTGCGCCTCGCACACCACGGCCATCAGCATCAGGTAGTCGCGCATCGGGTGCGCTGCGGCCTGCTCGCGCAGGCGCAGCGCACGGTCGGCGAACACCCGCGCCGGGTCGGGCAGCAGCAGCGGGGCGATGTCCAGATCGGCGCGCTGCTTGATGCCGTCAGGCGTGCGCGCGTCGGGGGCGGGTCGCGGATCGTTCAAGACGTCGACCTCGGCTGCCGGCGCTGCCTGCCGCGCCGCAGCCGAGGCGCTGGATGGATGACGGCGAGCCCGCTCACTTCTTCGCGCTTGGCTGCTGCACCTGGTCGCGGTACCACAGCGGGTGGTGGTGCTTGGCCCAGGCGCTGCTGACGCGCCCGCGCACCATCGCGCCCAGCGTGCCCTTGACCCAGATCGCGGCGTAGGCATGCACGATGAAAGCCAGGAACAGCACGAAGGCCGCCGCCGCGTGCAGCACCACCGCGATGCGCTGCACCCAGATCGGCACCGACGGCGCGAACCAGGCCTGCCAGAACAAGATGCCAGTGACCAGCAGCACGACCAGCGACCACACGAACACCCAGAAGATCAGCTTTTGCCCGCCGTTGTACTTGCCGGCCGGCGCCAGCTTGGCCTGGTTGCCCTGGCTGATCAGCTTCGAGGCCGAACCGAGCCATTCGGAGTCTTCCTTGCGCCAGACGTTGGCGCCGGCAAACATGAAGAACATACCCAGGAACAGCACGAACATCGCCAGCCCCAGGTAGGGGTGCAGGATGCGCGCCCACTGCGGGCCGCCGACCAGCGCGGTCAGCCAGAACAGCGCCGGATGAAACAGCGCGAAGCCCGAGATCGCGGCGAGCACGAAGCAGGTCACCACCGCCCAATGGTTGGAGCGTTGGCCTGCGCTGTAGCGTTGCAGCTGGCTCATGACTGGCCTCCTTCGCTGGTCGTTTCGCCCTGTTCTTCAGGCACTTCGAGCGGACCCTTGCGCAGGTAGTGGAACCAGCCGGTGAGTGCCGCGCCGGCCATCACCGCCAGGCCCACCGGCTTGCTCCAGCCCTTCCACACCGACACCCAGGGGCTGATGCTCGGCTCCTTGGGCAGGCCGGTCAGGCCGGGCTGGTCGCCGTGCTTGAGCACGTACATCACGTGGGTGCCACCCACGCCGGGCGGGTTGTACAGCGCGGCGTTGGCCCAGCCGCGCTCCTTGAGCTCGCCGGCGCGCGCCTCGCCGGAGGCGACCATGTCCTGCTTGGTGCCGAAGGTGATGGCACCCGTCGGGCAGGTCTTGACGCACGCCGGCTCCAGGCCCACGCCCACGCGGTCGGAGCACAGCGTGCACTTGTAGGCCTTGTGGTCGGTGCCGCTGATGCGCGGCACGTCGAACGGGCAGCCCTTGATGCAGTAGCCGCAGCCGATGCAGTGTTCGCTGATGAAGTCGACGATGCCGTTGGCGTACTTGACGATCGCCCCCGGCGCCGGACAGGCCTTCAGGCAGCCGGGGTCCTCGCAGTGCATGCAGCCGTCCTTGCGGATCAGCCACTCGAGCTTGTCCGCCTCGGGCTCGACCTCGAAGAAGCGCATCACGGTCCACGACTGCGGCGTCAGGTCGGTCGGGTTGTCGTACACGCCGACGTTGCTTCCGATGTCGTCGCGCAGGTCGTTCCACTCCATGCACGCGACCTGGCAGGCCTTGCAGCCGATGCACTTGGACACGTCGATGAGCTTGGCGACCTCGGCCACGTGGGCGCGAGCCTGCGGCGGCGGGGTGGTCGTGGCCGATCGGGCGACCACGTTCTGCGATTGCAGAGTCGACATGGCTCAGGCCCTTTCAACGTTGACGAGGAAGGCCTTGAACTCCGGCGTCTGCGAGTTGGCGTCGCCGACGAAGGGGGTCAAGGTGTTGGCGATGTAGCCGGGCTTGGTCTGGCCCTTGAAGCCCCAGTGGAACGGGATGCCCACCAGATGCACCTTCTGGCCATTGACCGGGAACGGCTTGATGCGCTTGGTGACCACCGCCCTGGCCACGATGTGGCCGCGGTTGCTGCTCACCTTGACCTTGTCGCCATGGGCGATGCCCTTTTCCTTGGCCAGCTCCTCGCCGATCTCCACGAAGGCTTCGGGCTGCACGACCGCGTTGAGCCGCGCGTGCTTGGTCCAGGTGTGGAAGTGCTCGGTCAGCCGGTAGGTGGTGGCCGAGTAGGGGAACTCGTCCTTCTTGCCAAAGGCCTCCAGGTCGCCCTTGAACACTCGCGCCGCCGGGTTGCTGATCGCCTTCGGGTTGTCAGGGTGCAGCGGGTTGACGCCGATCGGCGTCTCGAACGGCTCGTAGTGCTCGGGGAAGGGGCCGTCGGCCATGCCCATCGCGTGCAGCCGGGCCACGCCTTCGGGATTCATGATGAACGAGCCCATGCCGATCTCGGGCGCGGCGGTGGGCATCATGTCGGGCACGTCGGGGCCGCTCCAGGCCTTGCCGTTCCAGACCGTGTACTTGTTGTTCGGCGCCCAGGCCTTGCCGTCGGGATCGGCGCTCGCGCGGTTGTACAGGATGCGGCGGTTGGCCGGCCAGGCGAAACCGAAGTGCTGGTACACGCCCAGCCCGCTCGGGTCGTCCAGGTTGCGCCGCGCGGTCAGGTTGCCCGCCTCGGTCCAGCAGCCCGAGTACAGCCAGTTGCCGCAGGCGGTGGAGCCGTCGTCGCGCAGCATGGCGAAGCCCGGCACCTGCTGGCCGGCCTTGACCAGCACCGCACGCGGCGCCGACGGGTTGGCCGCATCGGGCGGCGCCAGCACGTCGCTCAAGGCCTTGCCGTTGATTTCGCGCAGCAACTCGGCCGCCGAGGGCTCGAGCGCTCGCGTGTAGTCCCAGGCCAGGTTGGCGATCGGCTCGGGCAGCGCGCCGCCGTCCTTGGCGTACATCGCGCGCAGCTTCATGAACAGCAGCGCCATGATCTCCGAGTCCGGCTTGGCCTCGCCCAGCGGATCGACCGCGCGCTCCTTCCAGATGGCGATCCGGCTGGAGTTGGTCAGCGAGCCTTCCTCCTCGGCAAAGCAGGTGCTCGGCAGGCGGAAGACTTCGGTCGGGATGTCCTCGGACTTGACGTCGTTGAGCGGGCCGAAGTTCTTCCAGAACTCGCCGGTCTCGGATTCCAGCGGGTCGATGACCACCAGGAACTTCAGCTTGGACAGCGCCGCCGACAGCTTGTTCTTGTTGGGCACGGTGGCCAGCGGGTTGAAGCCCTGGGCGATGAAGCCGTTCATCTTGCCCTGGTGCATCAGCTCGAACAGGTGCAGCGCGTCGTAGCCGCCAGCCAGCTTGGGCACCCAGTCGAAGCAGAAGTTGTTCTCCGGCGTGGCCGCCTTGCCGTAGTACGACTTCATCAGGCTGTTGAAGAAGCGCGGGAAGTTGCTCCAGTAGTTGAACTGGTTGGGCCGCATCGGCTTGGGCGTGCAGCGCTTCAGGTACTTCTCGTAGGTGTCGTCGTTGTCGGTCGGCGCGCTCAGGTATCCCGAGAACACCTCGGCGTAGGCGTTCATGTCGGTCACGCCCTGCACGTTGGAGTGTCCGCGCAGCGCGTTCACGCCGCCGCCCGGGCGCCCCATGTTGCCCAGCAGCAGCTGGATCATGGCCATGGTGCGGATGTTCTGGCTGCCCACGCTGTGCTGGGTCCAGCCCAGCGCGTACAGGATCGTGCTGGTCTTGTCGGGCGCCGACATCTCGCCGAGCATCTCGCAGACCTTGAGGAACTTGTCCTGCGGCGTGCCGCAGATGTTGCTGACCAGCTCCGGCGTGTAGCGGCTGTAGTGCTTCTTCAGCTGCTGGTACACGCACAGCGGATCCTGCATCGTGTCGTCGACCAAGACGTAGCCGTCCTCGCCCAGCTGGTAGCCCCAGGTGGACTTGTCGTACTTGCGTTTGGCCTCGTCGTAGCCGCTGAAGATGCCGTTGTCCAGATGGAACCCGGGCTTGGTCAGGAAGGTCGCGTCGGTGTTGAACTTGACGTACTCGCGATGGATCTTGTCGTTGCTGAGCAGCCAGTTGATGACCCCGCCCAGGAACGCGATGTCAGTGCCGTTGCGGATCGGCGCATAGAAGTCGGCCACCGCCGACGTGCGGTTGAAGCGCGGGTCGACCGAGATCAGCTTGGCCTTGCGCTGTTGCATGGCCTCGACCACCCACTTGAAACCCACCGGGTGGGCTTCGGCGGCGTTGCCGCCCATCACGATGATCAGATCGGCATTCTTGATGTCGGTCCATGAGTTGGTCATCGCTCCGCGACCGAAAGTCGGGCCCAGACTGGACACCGTCGGCGCGTGTCAAACGCGTGCTTGCGTATCGATTCCCACCATGCCCAGCGCGCGAGCGACCTTCACCGTGAGGTAGCTCGACTCGTTGGACGATGAACTGCACATCAAGAAGCCGGTGGTGGCCCAGCGGTTGACCGTGGTGCCGGCGGCGTTCTGGGTTTCGAAGTTGGCGTCGCGGTCGGCCTTCATGTGCTTGGCCACGCGGCTGAGCGCGTCGTCCCAGCTGATGCGCTTCCACTCGCTGGCGCCGGCCTCGCGCACCGACGGGTACCTGATGCGCGCCGGCGAGTTGATCATGTCCTTCACGCCCGCGCCCTTGGGGCACAGCGACCCTCGGCTGACCGGGTTGTCGGGGTCGCCCTCGACGTGGATCACGTGGTTCTTGGCGTTCTTCGAGCCGTCGCCGAGCTTGTAGATCAGCATGCCGCAGCTGACCGAGCAGTAAGGGCAGATGCTGCGCGCGACGGTGGCGCTGGCGAGCTTGAAGGCGCGGGGTTGCGCGAGTGCGGCCGCGGGCGAGAAACCCATGGCGACCAGACTCGACCCGACCAGCCCCGCCGCGCTGACGCGGAAGAACTGTCTGCGGTGCATGTCCATGAGGCTTGTCTCCTTTCTTGGGTGCGGGACTTCGTGAGAGCGCATGCCTGCGCTGCGACCGAAGGTCTGACCCAGTATAGGGATGGGTTCCCCCCAGGCACTCAGGGATACCCTGCATGGTTGACGCGAGACCGCGATGCGCAGATGCGCCGCGCATCGGTGCGAAGCCAGCGCGTGCCACCGCTGCGGCGGGCGCGCGACGCCAGCCTCAGCGCGCGGCGAGCAAGGCGGCCGCCACCTGCGCGAAGCCCTCGCCGCGCTCGCCCGGCGCGAGGTACGCCGGCCACGTGTGCAGTTGCGCGGCGAAGCGGCACAGGTTGGCCACGCCCACCGACAGTGCGAAGTGGCCGAACATGGCCTGGTCGTTGGTCGAGTCGCCGACGTAGATCCAGCGGTCGTGTTCGGCGTCGAGCTCGCGGCCGAACAGCCGCCGCACGATCCAGCGCGCACCGCTGAGCTTGTCGTGCTCGCCGACCCAGCCGTTGACGTGGATCGAGCTGACCGTCGCGTGCAGGCCCTCGGCGCGCATCAGCGCCGCCACGCGCTCGATCTGCGACGAGTCCAGCTGCGCGAACTCGCTGTGGTCGACCGCGATGTCGGTAACGCGCCCGGCGCTGTCGCGCGCCAGCGTCGCGCCCGGCACCTCGCGCAGCACGCGCTCGGCCGCAGCGCGCAGCCGCAGCGCGTTGCGCGCGCGCACGGCGGCGTCCTGCGCGTATTCGATGGCAAGCCGCGCGCCTTCCGGGATCAGCGCAACGCCGCCGTTCTCGGCGACGATCGCCGCCACCGGCCAGGCGCGGGCGAAGGGTTCGCTCCAGCCCTGCGGCCGGCCGGTGATCGCGATCACCGGCAGCGCCGCGGCACGCAGCCGGGCGAGCGCGGCGGCCGCCGCCGGGTCGAGCGCGCCGTCGCGCGTCAGCGTGTCGTCGATGTCGGTCAGCACGCCGCGCACGCGGCGCAGCGCCGCCTGGGGCATGCGCGACAGCGGCAGCGCCGGTGCGGTCATGCCGCCTTCATCGCGCCGCCGCTGCAGCGCCCGCCGCACTGACCCTTCATTCGGCGGCCAGGCCAAGCAGCAGGTGCACGCCGTACAGCCGCGCCAGCTGCACCAGCGGCGCCGGCGCTGCGTGCACGGCGAAGGCGCGCCCCGAGCCTTGCGCCAGCCGCCGCGCCTGCAGCAGCAGCGCCAGCGCCGACGAGTCGAAGCGCACCAGCGCCGAGGCATCGACGACCAGCGTGCGCTCGGCCGCAGCGGCCGCAACGCCCGATCCAGCCTGCTCGGCGCGCAGCGTGCGCAGCGCAGCGGCCGCGGTGTCCAGCGTCAGCGTCGGCGGCAGTCGCATTCAGCTCTTCGTGCCACCCTTGTTGCGCTCGGCCAGCTTGGCGATCAGGCCGTCGATGCCACCGGCGGCAATGTCCTGGCTGAACGCTGTGCGGTACTGGTCGACCAGCCACACTCCGAGCACGTTGACGTCGAAGATCTTCCAGGCGCCGCCGCTGTGCTCGAGCCGGTAGTCCAGCTGCACCGGCTCGCCCTTGCCCTTGGGCGACTTGATCTCGGTGCGCACCACGACCTCGGTGTCGGCAGGCTGGGCGCGCATCGGCTTCATGTGCACGGTCTGGTCCTTGACCTGCGTCAGCGCACCGGCATAGCTGCGCACCAGCAGCAGCTTGAACTCCTGCTGCAGCCGCTGTTGCTGCTCGGGCGTGGCGCTGCGCCAGTGGCGCCCGACCGACAGCGCGGTCATGCGGCGAAAGTCCACGTGCGGCATCACCTTGGCGTCGACCAGCTCGTTGATGCGCGCGACGTCGCCGGCCTGGATCGCCTTGTCGGCCTTGACCGCATCGATGACCTCGGTCGACAGCTGGCGGATCAGCTCGTCGGGGGCGGTCTGCGCCCAGGCCGGCATCGCCGCCGCCCAGGCCAGCGTGAACAGGGTGAACCAGCGTCGCAACATCGTCATCAGTCCCATCTTCTGCGGCATGAAGGCCGCACCATAGCCTGCGGCGGCCTCACTCGTCCTGCGCCGGGTCTCGGGGCGGCTCAGGCGGGTCGCCGTCGTACACCAGCCGCAGCCGCCGCGCGAGGTAGGCATCGCGCACGAAGCTGTACTTGTCCAGCGCGATCGCATCGAGCGCCTTGTCCGCGCCGATGAACTGGGCCCGCGCGTCGACGATCTCCACCACCGTGGTCACCGGACGGAACGACCCCTGGTTGACCGCATAGGCCGGCGTCGCGGCGATGTCCAGCGGCAGCGCCGCGGCGTCGCGCACCGTGGACGGGCCGAACAGCGGCAGCATCAGGAAGTTGCCCGGCGGCACGCCCCACACGCCCAGCGTCTGGCCGAAGTCCTCGGGCGTGCGCTCGATGCCGAGCTCGGTCGCCAGGTCGAGCAGCCCGCCCCAGCCGAACACCGTGTTCCACAAGAAGCGAAAGCTCATCGCGATCGAGCGCTCGATCTTGCCTTGCAGCAGGTTGTTGACGCCCGACCACAGGTCCTGGAAGTTGTTGAAGAAGTTGTGCACGCCGGTGCGCGCCAGCTCGGGCACCAGCGTCACGTAGGCGTCGGCCCACGGGTACAGCAGCCCGGCATCCAGATCCTGGTTGAAGCGGAAGACCGAGCGGTTGAAGGGTTCCCAAGGGTCGGCCGGATGGGCGCGCGTGGACGTGTCGTCCGCGTCGTTCGCGTCGTCAACGCCTTCCGCCGCAGCCTCGGCGGCCGCCGCGGCGGGGTCGCCCGATGT
>CALBTN010000449.1 GCA_937967345.1 uncultured Rubrivivax sp.
GCAGGTCTTGCAGTGCACCCAGTTCTGGGCGTTGATGACGAGCCGGTCGCTGCCGTCGTCGTCCTTGACGAACTCGTACACGCCGGCCGGGCAGTAGCGCGACTCGGGCCCGGCGTAGCGCGCCAGGTTGACGCTGACCGGCACGGTCGGGTCTTTCAGCGTCAGGTGCGCGGGCTGGTTTTCCTCGTGGTTGGTGTTGCTGATGAACACGCTGGACAGGCGGTCAAACGTGAGCTTGCCGTCGGGCTTGGGGTAGTCGATCGGCTGGCATTCGGCCGCGGGCTTCAGGTACAGGTGGTCGGCCTTTTCGCGGTGCAGCGTCCACGGCGGGTTCTTGATGCCCAGCTTGGGCAGCAGCCACTGCTCGATGCCGGTCATCAGCGTGCCGATGACGAAGCCCTTCTTGAACCACTGCTTGAAGTTGCGCGAGCGCTGCAGCTCCTCGTGCAGCCAGCTGTGCTGGAAGCTGTCGGGAAAATCAGCCAGCTCGTCGCCGCTGCGCCCGCTTTGCAAGGCGGCGAAGGCCGCCTCGGCGCACAGCATGCCGGTCTTCATCGCCGCGTGGCTGCCCTTGATCCGGCTGGCGTTGAGGAAGCCGGCGTCGCAGCCCAGCAGCGCGCCGCCGGGGAACACCACCTTGGGCAGGCTCAGGATGCCGCCGGCGGTGATGGCGCGCGCGCCGTAGCCGATGCGCTTGCCGCCTTCGATGTGCGCGCGGATGGAAGGGTGCGTCTTCCAGCGCTGCATCTCCTCGAAGGGGCTCAAGAACGGGTTCTTGTAGTCCAGGCCGACCACGTAGCCCAGCGTGACCTTGTTGCCTTCCAGGTGGTACAGGAAACCGCCGCCATAGGTGTCGTTGTCCACCGGCCAGCCGGCGGTGTGCACCACGCGGCCCGGCTTGGCCTTGGACGGATCGACCTCCCACAGCTCCTTGATGCCGATGGCGTAGCTTTGCGGGTCGCGCCCGGTGTCGAGCTTGTACTTGGCGATCAGCTGCTTGCCCAGGTGGCCGCGCGCGCCTTCGGCGAACAGCGTGTACTTGCCGAGCAGCTCCATGCCGAGCTGGAAGTTGTCGGTCGGCTCGCCGTCCTTGCCGATGCCCAGATTGCCGGTGGCCACGCCGCGCACCGCGCCCTTGTCGTCGTACAGCACCTCGGCGCCGGCGAAGCCGGGGAAGATCTCCACGCCCAGGCTTTCGGCCTGCTCGCCCAGCCACTTGGTGACCGCGCCCAGACTGATCACGTAGTTGCCCTGGTTGTGCATGCACTCGGGCACGAAGAAGTCGGGCGTGCGCGTGCTGCTGGCCTCGCGCAGGATCAGCACGTCATCGCCGCTGACCGGCTGGTTCAGCGGCGCGCCCTTGTCCTTCCAGTCGGGGAACAGCTCGGCCATCGCGCGCGGGTCCATCACCGCGCCGCTGAGGATGTGCGCGCCGGGCTCGGAGCCCTTTTCCAGCACCACCACCGACACTTCGGCGCCGGCCGCGGCGGCGAGCTGCTTGAGCCTGATCGCCGCCGACAGCCCCGCCGGCCCGGCGCCGACCACGACCACGTCGTACTCCATCGATTCGCGCGGGCCGTAGGTGTCGAGGATCTGTTGCGGGGTCATGCCTGGGCTCCCATGTCTTCGGTACAGCCCCGATTCTAACGGGCGCATGTCAAAAAACGAACGATCGTGCTTTTCTGCCGGAATGCGCGGCCGCCGCCCGGCGCGGGCAGCGTCGCGGGCGCCTTCGCGCGCCAGGCCGCGTGCTATCGTGCCCCGCACTGGGCAAGGAGGATTCATGAGCTACGACATCGATCTGTCGGGCCGCGTCGCGATGGTCACCGGTGCTTCCAGCGGCCTGGGCGCGCAGTTCGCGCGCACGCTGGCCAAGGCCGGCGCCGGGGTGGTGCTGGCGGCACGGCGCATCGAGCGGCTGAAGACGCTGCGCGCCGAGATCGAGGCCGACGGCGGCGACGCGCACGTGGTCGAGCTCGACGTCACCGACACCGACAGCATCAAGTCGGCGGTGGCGCACGCCGAGACCGAGATGGGCACGCTGGACATCTTGGTCAACAACTCGGGCGTGAGCCGCACGCAAAAGCTGGTCGACGTCGCCCCCGGCGACTACGACCACGTGATGGACACCAACACCCGCGGCGCGTTCTTCGTCGCGCAGGAGGTCGGCAAGCGCATGATCGCGCGCTCGGTGGGCGCAGCGCCCGGCACCTTCATCGGCGGGCGCATCGTCAACGTCGCGTCGATGGCCGGCTTGCGCGTGCTCGGCCAGATCGGCGTGTACGCGATGAGCAAGGCCGCGGTGGTGCACATGACGCGCGCGATGGCGCTGGAGTGGGGCCGCTACGGCATCAACGTCAACGCGCTGTGCCCGGGCTACATCGACACCGAGATCAACCACCACCACTGGCACACCGAGGCCGGCAAGCGGCTGATGCAGATGCTGCCGCGCAAGCGTGTGGGCCAACCGCAGGATCTGGACGTGGTGCTGATGATGCTGTGTGCCAACGAAAGCCGCTTCATCAACGGCGCGGTCATCTCCGCCGACGACGGCTACGGCGTCTGAAGGCGCCGGCCCGATGCGCGCACTGACGCCGCTGGAAGCCCGCGTGCTGGGCGTGCTGGTGGAAAAGCAGCACACCGTGCCCGACACCTACCCGCTGTCGCTGAACGCGCTGCTGGCCGGGTGCAACCAGAAGACCGCGCGCGATCCGGTGATCAACGCCACCGAGGCCGAGGTCATGACCGCGCTGGACGGCCTGAAGAGCCTGAGTCTGGTGTTCGAGGGTTCCAGCAGCCGCGTCGCGCGCTACGAGCACAACATGGCGCGGGTGTACGCGCTGCCGGCAGCGTCGGTGGCGCTGCTGGCCACGCTGATGCTGCGCGGGCCGCAGACCGCGGCCGAGCTGCGCGCGCACAGCGAGCGGCTGCACCGCTTCGCCGACATCTCGTCGGTCGAGGGTTTCCTCGACGAACTGGCCGCGAAGGAGCCGGCGCGGGTGCTGAAGCTGCCGCGCGCACCGGGCGCGCGCGAAGCGCGCTGGGCGCATCTGCTGTGCGGCGAGCTGGCGATCGACGCCGCCGCGGCCGTGCCGCAGGAAGGCGGCGCCGGCACCAGCATCGCGGCCGGCGAGATCGCCGCGCTGAAGGCCGAACTCACGCGCCAGGCAGACGATCTGGCGCGGCTGCGGCAGTGGTCGCAGCGCGTCGCCGCCGAGCTCGGCATCGACCCTCCCTGACCACGGTGGCCGCGACATGCGCTTCGAGATCCCCGAACAGAAGAAGCTGGTGCACGAGATGCGCATCCCGATGCGCTGGGGCGACATGGACGCGATGGGCCATGTCAACAACACGCTGTACTTCCGCTACATGGAGGTGATCCGCATCGATTGGATCCACCGCGCGGGCGGCCCGATCGGCGGCGCCAGCGAAGGCGAGGGCATCGTCATCGTCAATGCGTTCTGCAACTTCATGCGCCAGCTCGAGTATCCCGGCGAGTTGCTGGCGCGCATGTTCACCGCCAACCCCGGGCGCAGCAGCTTCGACACCTACGTCACGCTCGAGCGCTGCGACCAGCCCGGCGAGCTCTATGCCGCCGGCGGCGCGACCACGGTGTGGTTGAACATCGCGCAGGCCAAGGCCGTGCCGATGCCGCAGTGGCTGCGCGAGATCGTCAGCTGAGTGCGGCGGCCGACGGGCCCGTGATCGGCATCGCAGCCGCGTCGCAGCAACAGGCGTATCGCACCGACATCCAGGCATTGCGTGGCATTGCGGTGCTGCTGGTGGTGTTCTATCACCTCGGCTGGTTCGGCCTGGACGGCGGCTTCCTGGGCGTGGACGTGTTCTTCGTCGTCTCGGGCTACGTCATCACGAAGCTGATCCAGGCGCGTGCGGCCGAGGGCCGCTTCAGCGTGCGCGAGTTCTACCGGCGCCGCGCCTGGCGCTTGCTGCCGGCGCTGCTGGTCACGCTGGCGCTGAGCGCGCTGGCCGCGCGCTGGCTGCTGACCGAGATCGACCTGCAGGCCTTTGCCGATCAGGGACTGGGCGCGCTGCTGCTCGTCGCCAACGTCGTCCTGTGGCAGCAGGGCGGCTACTTCGATGCGCCCGCCGAGATGAAGCCGCTGCTGCATCTGTGGTCGCTGAGCATCGAGCAGCAGTTCTACCTGCTGTTTCCCTGGTTGTTCATCGGCGCGGCGGCGCGCCACCGGCTGCGCTGGCTGGCCCTGGCCACCGGCCTGAGCCTGGGGCTGGCGCTGCTGCTGGCCGCGCGTGCGCCGGATGCGGCGTTCTACCTGCTGCCCACGCGCGCCTGGCAGTTTGGCCTGGGCGCGCTGGCTGCGGCCGGCGTGACGGCGGATGCGCCGGTGCGCGCGCTCGGGCGGGGGCTGTCGCTGCTGGCACTGGGCACACTGCTGGTGCCGGCGATGTCGCCGCTGAGCCCGTGGCATCCGGGCGTCGACGCGATTTGCGTGGGCGCGGCCACCGCTGCCTTGCTGCGCTGGCCGAGCCGCTGGCTGGCCGAAGGCGCGGCGGCACGCTGGCTTGCCGGCTGCGGCGCGATCTCGCATTCCTTGTACCTGGTGCACTGGCCGCTGCTGGCGTTCTATCGCCACCATGTGCTTGGCCAGGCGCTGCGGTTGACCGAAACGGTGGTCTTGTTCGTCGTGGCCCTTGTGCTGGCGCTGGCCTTGCACGTTGGCATCGAGCGCCCGCTGCGGCACACGCCGCGCGGCGCCACGCGCCGCCTGGGTGCGCTCGGCGCGTCGGCGCTGGCGCTGACGCTGTGGTGTGGCGCAGCCAGGGCACACGACGAGCTGCCGGTCATCGACTGGGCGCACGAGCGCCGGCCCAACCATGGCCTGTCGATCGAATGCGAGTACGACGGCATGTTCGTGCCTCGGCCGCGCTGCATGACCACGCCGAACCCGTCGCTGCTGGTGTGGGGCGACAGCGTGGCCATGCAGTACGTTGCCGGCTTGGCCGCCGGCCTGGCAGGGCGGCAAGGGCTGGTGCAGGCCACGATGAGCACCTGCGGCCCGGTGCTGGACGTTGCGCCGGTCTACAGCGGGCGGCTCGGCGAGGCATGGGCACGCCGCTGCATGGCCTTCAACGACGCAGTGTTCGCCTGGGTGGCTGCGCAGCCGGGCATCACCCACGTGCTGCTGGCCGCGCGCTTCGTCCACTACGTCGAGCCGGGGCAAAAGCTGCTGATGCGCCAGGGGCTGCGGCCGCAGGCGCTTGTATTCGCCAAGCCGCTGCTGGCCGAGACGGTGCGGCGCCTGGCTGCGGCGGGCAAGAAGGTGGTGATCGTGGCGCCGCCGCCCGACGCGGGCTTCGACGTCGGCGCCTGCACCGAGCGCGCGCTGCGCCACAAGTCGATAGGCCGGCGCAGCAGCTGCGACATCGATCGCGCGGCCTACGAGACCTTGAACCGCGATGCCATCGCGTTGATTCGCTCGGCGCCGGCGCCGGCGCGCGTGCTGTGGCCCAGCGACTTGCTGTGCGATGCGGCGCGATGCGCGGTGCTGATCGACAAGCTGCCGATCTACCGCGACGCAGCGCACCTGTCGTACCGCGGCTCGGTGCTGTTCGCGCAGCGCTTCAGGCTCGCGTCCAAGGTGCTCGAATGACCGCCGCGGTGCGTGCGCCGGCTTCAGGTTCAGCCGCCGAGCAGCTTGTTGACCAACTCGGCGGTGGATGACGCCGCGAACTTGCGCATCAAGCGCGCGCGGTACACGTCGACGGTGCGCGGGCTGATGCCCAGGCGTTTGCCGATCAGCTTGCTGGTCTGGCCGTCGATCAGCAGTGCGGCGATCTCGCGCTCGCGGGCGGTGAGCTCGACCCGCAGCGCGCGCCGCGACGACAGGTCCTCGAAGGCCCAGATGCCGGCCGCGTGCGGCTGCGCCGGGTCCAGCGCGCGGCCGCTGACGCGGCACCAGAACAGCTCGCCGGCGCGCTCGCCGCCCAGGCGCTTCATCACCCGGTCATCGGCGTAGCGGCCGTCGCGGCCCAGGCTGGCGGCGATGCGCTGGCCGGTGCGCTCGTACTCGTCGGGCGTCGGGTACAGCAGCTCGAACGATTGGCCCAGCAGCAACTCGCGCGTCGCGCCGAAGATCGCCAACGCCTGCGCATTGCAGTCGGTCATCAGCCGCTGGCGCGACAGCATCAGGCCGATGGGGGCAAGATCGAAGGCGGTGCGGTAGTCCATTGGGGCGGGCCGTGGCGGTCGCGCGGGTGAGCGCATGGGCTGCGCCCTAGTCAATTCTACGTAATGACTACTTAATGGGTTACGTAGTACGCTGCCGCACCACGTCAACGCAGCCGTCGCTGCAGGAGGGGACAAGGACATGAGAAAGATCTATCCGAGCGCGGCCGATGCGCTCAAAGGGGTCGTCAAGGATGGTCAGCTGATGGCCGTGGGCGGCTTCGGCCTGTGCGGCATACCCGAGGCGCTGATCGGTGCGCTGCACGACAGCGGCGTCAAGAACCTGACGGTCATCTCGAACAACGCCGGCGTCGACGGCTTCGGCCTGGGCCAGCTGCTGCTGACGCGGCAGATCAAGAAGATGATCTCCAGCTACGTCGGCGAGAACAAGGAGTTCGAGCGCCAGTACCTGGCCGGCGAGCTCGAGCTGGAGTTCACGCCCCAGGGCACGCTGGCCGAGAAGCTGCGTGCCGGCGGCGCCGGCATCCCGGCGTTCTTCACCCGCACCGGCGTGGGCACGCTGGTGGCCGAAGGCAAGGAACTGCGCGACTTCGACGGCCACAGCTACGTGATGGAGCGCAGCCTGGTGCCCGACGTGTCGCTGGGCAAGGCCTGGAAGGCCGACGAGTCCGGCAACCTGATCTTCCGCCGCACCGCGCGCAACTTCAACCCGGCGGTGATCATGGCCGGCAAGCTCAGCGTGGTCGAGGTCGAGGAGATCGTGCCCACCGGCAGCCTGGACCCGGATGCCATCCACCTGCCGGGCATCTACGTGCACCGTCTGGTGCTCAACGCCCACCCCGAGAAGCGCATCGAGAAGCGCACCACGCAGCAAAACCCGAAGGGAGCCTGAAGATGGCCTGGACTCACGATCAGATGGCCGCGCGCGCGGCCAAGGAGCTGCGCGACGGCTTCTACGTCAACTTGGGGATAGGCCTGCCGACCCTGGTGGCCAACTTCGTCAGCCCCGACATCGAGGTCTGGCTGCAAAGCGAGAACGGCATGCTCGGCATCGGTCCGTTCCCCGACGACAGCGAGGTCGACGCCGACCTGATCAACGCCGGCAAGCAAACCGTGACCACGCTGCCGGGCAGCAGCATCTTCGGCAGCCACGACAGCTTCGCGATGATCCGCGGCGGCAAGA
>CALBTN010000450.1 GCA_937967345.1 uncultured Rubrivivax sp.
GCAGCCGCTCCGAGGCCGACTGGCTGGTGGGCATCAACGGCACGCGCGCGATGACCGCGTTCAACTCGCGCGACGGCGGCTTCTTCCTCACCACCGTCGGGCGGGTGCAGACGCCGACGCTGAGCATCGTGGTCGAGCGCGAGGAGAAGATCCGCCGCCACGTGCCGCGCGACTACTGGGAGCTGCGCGCCAGCTTCGACGCGCAGGCCGGCCCATACGACGGCAAGTGGTTCGATGCGGCCTGGAAGAAGAACCCCGACGACGCCGAACTGCGTGCCGATCGCCTATGGGACGAAGCCAGCGCGCAGGCCATCGCCGCGGCGGTGCGCGGCCAGCCGGCGTCGGTGACCGAGGAATCCAAACCCACCACCAGCAGCTGCCCGGCGCTGTACGACCTGACGACGCTGCAGCGCGAGGCCAACTCGCGCTTCGGCTTTTCCGCCAAGACCACGCTGGCGCTGGCGCAGGCGCTGTACGAAAAGCACAAGGTGCTGACCTACCCGCGGACCGACTCGCGCCACCTGCCCGAGGACTACCTGGGCGTGGTCAAGAACACCTTCGAGATGCTGGCCAGCGAGGACCTGCCGGGGCCGCTGCGCGCGCTGTCGGGCCATGCGGCGCTGGCGCTGAAGGAGGGCTACGTCAAGCCGAGCAAGCGGGTGTTCGACAACGCCAAGGTGTCGGACCACTTCGCGATCATTCCCACCCTGATGGCGCCCAAGAGCCTGAGCGAAGCCGAGGCCAAGCTGTACGACCTGGTGGTCAAGCGCTTCGTCGCGGTGTTCTACCCGGCGGCCGAGTTCTTGGTGACCACGCGCATCTCCACCGTCAAGGTCGAGGGCAAGGAGCACAAGTTCCAGACCAACGGCAAGGTGCTGGTCAAGCCCGGCTGGCTCGCGGTGTACGGCAAGGAGGCCCAGGAGGAGGACGCCAACCTGGTGCCGGTGGCCGCGGGCGAGATCGTGCGCACCGAAAGCGTCGACGTGGTGGCGCTGAAGACCAAGCCGCCGGCGCGTTACACCGAAGCCACGCTGCTGTCGGCGATGGAAGGCGCAGGCAAGCTGATCGACGACGACGAGCTGCGCGCGGCGATGGCCGACAAGGGCCTGGGCACGCCGGCCACGCGCGCGGCGATCATCGAAGGGCTGATCCTCGAGAAGTACATGCTGCGCGACGGCCGCGAGCTGGTGCCCACCGCCAAGGCCTTCCAGCTGATGACGCTGCTGCGCGGCCTGGGCGTGGTCGAGCTGACCCAGCCCGAGCTCACCGGCAACTGGGAGTACCGGCTGGCCGAGATGGAACACGGCCGGCTGCAGCGCGAGGCCTTCATGGCCGAGATCGCCAAGATGGCCGAGCGCATCGTGCAAAAGGCCAAGGAGTACGACCGCGACACCATCCCCGGCGACTACGCGACGCTGGCCACGCCCTGCCCGAACTGCGGCGGCGTGGTCAAGGAGAACTACCGGCGCTACACCTGCACCGGCGCGGCCGGCACCGAGGGCAGCGGCTGCGGCTTCAGCATCGGCAAGATCCCCGGTGGCCGCAGCTTCGAGCTGGCCGAGGCCGAAAGCCTGCTGCGCGACAAGAAGATCGGTCCGCTGGAAGGCTTTCGCTCCAAGGCCGGCTGGCCGTTCAGCGCCGAGTTGAAGCTGGTGCGCGACGACGACATCGCCAACTGGAAGCTGGAATTCGACTTCGGCGAAGACGCCAAGCGCGAGGCCGAATCGGGCGAGCCGGTGGACTTCTCCGGCCAGCAAAGCCTGGGCGCCTGCCCGAAGTGCCGCGGCCACGTCTTCGAGCACGGCAGCAACTACGTGTGCGAGCACGCGGTGGGCGCGCACGTCACCTGCGACTTCAAGACCGGGCGCATCATCCTGCAGCAGCCGGTGTCGCATGAGCAGGCGGCCAAGCTGCTGGCCAGCGGCAAGACCGATCTGCTGGACGGCTTCGTGTCCAACAAGACGCGGCGCAAGTTCAAGGCCTACCTGGTCTACGACGCCAAGGCCGGCAAGGTCGGCTTCGAGTTCGAGCCGCGGCCGGCGCGCGGCGCGGCCCCGGCCAAGACCGCGGCGGCGAAGAAAGCCGCGGCGCGCAAGACGGCGTAGCCCCGAAGCGCACACCGCGGGCCGCGGTCGCCCAGCCGCCATGACCGTCGCGGTCTTGTTCAAGCTGCTGGCCGTGCTGATCACGGTCGCGCTGGGCTGGATCGCCGGGCGGCTGCGCTGGCTGGGCCCGGCGCAGGCCGATCCGGCGCGGGTGCTGTCGGCGGCGGCGTTCTACATCTTCGTGCCGGCGCTGCTGTTTCGCACCACGGCGCGGGTCGACCTGGGCGCGCTGCCGTGGCGCATGCTGGTCGCCTTCTTCCTGCCCGTGCTGGCGCTGATGCTGGCGGTGCACGCCGGGCAGCGACGCCAGCGCCAGCGCGAGCCGACGCTGCCGGCGGCGGCGCCGGCGGTGCGCGCGATCGCGGTGGGTTTCGGCAACAACGTGCAAATGGGCATCCCGATGGCCACCGCGGTGTTCGGCGAGACCGGGCTCGCGCTGCACCTGATGGTGGTCAGCGTGCATGCGCTGGTGCTGTTGTCGCTCACCACCACGCTGGTCGAGCTGGACCTGGCGCACGACAAGGCGCGGCGCGAAGGCGGCGGCAGCCTGGCGCGCACGCTGCTGAGCACGCTGCGCAACACCGTGATCCACCCGGTGGTGCTGCCGGTGCTGGCCGGGCTGGCCTGGAACGCCGCCGGTCTGGGCCTGCCCGAGCTGGCCGACGAGGTGCTGCAGCTGCTGGGCAGCGCGGTGGTGCCGCTGTGCCTGGTGCTGATCGGGCTGTCGCTGGCCTACTACGGCGTACAAGGCCCGCTGCGCGCGCCGCTGGCGATCGCCGCGGCCAAGCTGCTGGTGGTGCCGGCGCTGGTGCTGGCCAGCGCGCGCTGGGGCTTCGGCCTGGGCGGGTTGCCGCTGGCGGTGATGGTGATGGCCGCGGCCTCTCCGGTGGGCGCCAATGCGCTGATCTTCGCCCAGCGCTACGCGGCGCAGCAGGCCGAGGTGACGACGGCGATCGTGTTTTCCACGCTGGCCTACATGCTCAGCGCCACGCTGTGGCTGAGCGTGCTGGGCTGGCTCGGTGTGCTGCCGGCCTGACGCACCGCTTGGGGGAAAATCCCGAGCCATGAACCCCACCGACATCCCTGCCTACATGGCCCACGTCGGCGCCGCCGCGCGCGCCGCGGCCACGGCAATGGCCGCGGCCTCGACCGCGGCCAAGAACGACGCGCTGCGCAGGCTGGCGGCGATGCTGCGCGCCGACACCGCAGCGCTGCTGCAGGCCAACGAACTCGACCTGGGCGCGGCGCGCGCCGCCGGCCTGGCCGCCCCCTTGCTCGACCGCCTGAAGCTGACGCCGCCGATCATCGACACCGTGGCCGAAGGCTGCGAGCAGATCGCCGCGATGCCCGACCCGATCGGCGAGATCAGCGGCGTCAAGCGCCGCCCCAGCGGCATCAGCGTCGGCCAGATGC
>CALBTN010000451.1 GCA_937967345.1 uncultured Rubrivivax sp.
TCGAGGTCTCGGGCCGCGGCGAGCTGCACCTGACCATCCTGCTCGAGAACATGCGCCGCGAGGGCTTCGAGCTGGCGGTGGGCAAGCCGCGCGTCGTGTTCAAGGAAGAGCAAGGCCAAAGGCTGGAGCCGATCGAGCTGGTCACCGCCGACGTCGAGGACCAGCACCAGGGCGCGGTGATGCAGGCGCTGGGCGAGCGCAAGGCCGAACTCACCCACATGGAGCCCGACGGCAGGGGCCGCGTGCGGCTCGAGTACCGCATCCCGGCGCGCGGGCTGATCGGCTTTCAGAACGAGTTCCTGAACCTGACCCGCGGCACCGGACTGATCAGCAACATCTTCGACGGCTGGGAGCCCTACCGCGGCGAGATCGCCGGGCGCAAGAACGGCGTGCTGATCAGCCAGGACGACGGCGAGGCCGTGACCTACGCGTTGGGCAAGCTCGACGACCGCGGCCGCATGTTCGTCAAGGCCGGCGACCCGCTGTACGAGGGCATGGTCATCGGCATCCACACCCGCGACAACGACCTGGTGGTCAACCCGGTGCGCGCCAAGCAGCTGACCAACTTCCGCGTCAGCGGCAAGGAAGACGCGATCAAGCTCACGCCGCCGATCGCGCTGACGTTGGAGTACGCGGTGGAGTTCATCGACGACGACGAACTGGTCGAGATCACGCCCAAGAGCATCCGCATCCGCAAGCGCTGGCTGAAGGAGCACGAGCGCAAGCGGGCCAGCCGCGAGGCCGCCTGAGCGGGGCAGCGAACCCGATGAGCCACCGCCGCGCCGTCGTGCTGATGGTTTGCGTGACGCTGCTGTGGAGCATGGCCGGCATCGTCACGCGCCAGCTCGACAGCGCGCGCGGCTTCGAGACCACCTTCTGGCGCAGCGCGTTCAACGCGCTGGCCCTGGTGCTGATGCTGGGCTGGCTGCGCGGGCCGGCGACGCTGGCGCGCACGCTGCGCCGCGGCGGGCGCTCGCTGTGGATCTCGGGCGCGTGCTGGTGCGTGATGTTCACCGCGTTCATGCTGGCGCTGTCGCTCACCAGCGTGGCCAACGTGCTGGTGACGATGGCGCTGTCGCCGTTGTTCACCGCGCTGGGTGCGCGCTTCGTGCTCGGCCATCGGCTGGCGCCGCGCACCTGGGTGGCGATCGTCGTGGCCGGTGCCGGCATCGGCTGGATGTACGGCGAGCAGCTCGGCAGCGGCGACCTGCGCCAGTGGCTGGGCACCGCGGTGGCACTGGGCGTGCCGATCGCCGCGGCGGTCAACTGGACGCTGCTGCAGCACCTGTACCGCAGTGCCGATCGCACCGCGCCGCCGCCGGACATGCTGGCGCCGGTGCTGCTGGGCGCGATGCTGTCGGCGGCGCTGACCTTGCCGCTGTCGCTGCCGTTTGCCGCCACCGGCCGCGACCTGGCGCTGCTGGGCCTGCTCGGCGTGGTGCAACTGGCGATTCCGTGCCTGCTGGCGGTGCGCGTGGCGCGGGTGCTCAGCGCGCCGGAGGTGTCGCTGCTGAGCCTGCTCGAAGTCGTGTTCGGCGTGCTGTGGGTGTGGTGGCTCAGCGCCGAGGCCCCTTCGGCGGCGGTGCTTGGCGGCGGCCTGTTGGTGCTGGGCGCGCTGGCCGGCAACGAGGCACTGGCGCTGCGCCGCTCGCCGGCTGCCTCGCTGCAGCCGCGATGAGATTTTCAGCGCGTTGTGCGGATCTGTGCGGCGGCGTGGTATCGCGGCAACAGGCCTTGTACACCGGCACCGCGAACACCACATCGCCAAGATGAACCTGACTTTCAGGCACGCTGCGCGCATGGCCGATGCATCGAGCAAGCTGCACCCGGCCGCGCTTCGGTGGTCGCGCGCCGATGCGCGGCCACGCGGCGCCGCGCTGCCCGAGGAGACGCGCTGATGCAGATCATGGCCGGTGGCGTGCAGATCGAGGTCGACGTGCACGGCCCCGCGAACGGCGAGCCGATCCTGCTGATCATGGGGCTGGGCATGCAGTTGACCGGCTGGCCCGACGAGATCGTGCAGTTCCTGGTGCAACGCGGCTTTCGGGTGATTCGTCACGACAACCGCGACGTCGGGCTGAGCGAAGACTTCGACCGGCTGGGAACGCCCAACGTGCTGGTCGAGGCGGTGCGCCACCGCTTGCGCTTGCCGGTGCGCGCGCCGTACCGGCTTCTCGACATGGCCTATGACGCGCTTGGCGTGCTCGATGCGCTGGGCATCGCCCAGGCGCATGTCTGCGGCGCGTCGATGGGCGGCATGATCGCGCAGCACATCGCCGCGCGGCATCCGCAGCGCGTGAAGAGCCTGTCGCTGATCATGACCTCGTCGGGCGCGCGCGGCCTGCGTCAGGCCGATCCGCGCGTGCTGCGGCTGCTGCTGTCGCGGCCGCGCCGGCGCGACGCGCAGGCGGTGGCGGCGCACGTCACGCGGCTGATGTCGGCGATCGGCAGCCCGGCATATCCGTGCGACCCGCAGCAACTGCAGCAAAGGGTGAGCGCGTCGTTGTCGCGCGCCTACCGCCCGTCCGGCGCGGTGCGCCAGTTGGCGGCGATGGCCGCCGACGGCGACCGCTCGGCGCTGCTGCCGCGCATCGTCGCGCCGACCCGGGTGATTCACGGCGAGGCCGATCCGCTGGTGCCGGTGCCGGCCGCGCACGATCTGCTGCGCAAGATTGCCGGCTCGGTGGCCGACATCGTGCCCGGCATGGGCCACGCCCTGCCGCTGCCGCTGCTGCCGCGCATCGCCGAAGGCATCGTGCACAACGCCGCGCGCGCGGCCTGAAGCCCAGGCGGCGCGCGCTCGGCCGGGCCGCTCAGACCTGCGTGCCCTCGAGTTCGTAGGGCCAGGCGCTCAGACCGCCGGTGAGCGACAGCGCGCGGATGCCGCGTTCGTAGAGCAAGAACGCCGCTGCCCGGCTGCGCCGGCCGGTGTCGCAATAGACGATGTAGGTCGCATCGGGATCGATCGCGAACACCCCGTCCTGGCGCAGGCTGCCCAGCGGCAGCGAGCGCGCGCCAGCGATGCGGCTGGCTGCGTGTTCGGCGGCGTGACGGCAGTCGAGCAGCTTGGCTGCGCCGTGCATCAGCATCTCGCGCGCCGCCGGCGCGGCGATCTCCTCGACCATCGGCGGGCGCAGCAGCGCATCGAAATCGGCCTTGGCCAGCGCCAGCAGCCGCCCCGGCGTGCTCATCCTGACGGTGGCGTTGCGGCTGCCGCCGGCGAGCAGGGCTTCTTCGCCAAAGCTGTCGCCGTCGGCCAGGGTGTTGATCAGGCGCAGGGCACCGCTTGCGGCGTCGGCGACCCAGACCTCGGCTTCGCCGTCGACGATGACGTAGTAGTTGTCGCCCGGATCGCCCTGCCTGACGATGGTTTCGCCGGCGCTCACCGTGCGTTCGACCAGGTGGTCGATGGCTTGGGCAACGGTCTCCAGCGGCAGGCGGTGGAACAGTTTCAGGTGCGGCTCGGGCAGCACGAAAGCTCCGAGCACCGACCAGCCGAGCAGGTCGTCCAGATCGTCGGTGTCGATCGCCAGGTATTCGGTGTCGGCGACCGCACGCACGCGCAGCCCGCTGCCGCCGGCACCAAGCAGCGCGAAGCCGGGGCCGGCCGCATCGACCCCGACGCGCCGCACGCTGCCGCATTCGGCACCGCCCGGCCCGCTCCAGCAGCGCTGCGTCTCGACCGCGCCGGCCAGCAACACCAGGTGATGGCGCAGGCCGTGCGGCAGGTCGGCCAGCCAATCACCGGGGTGGGCCTGGTGCCGGGCGCTGCGCCCGAGCAGCGCACGCAGCTGCGCGCGGTCGACCGGCGCGAACAAGGTCGTGGCGGCCAGACGCACCGTCAACTCGGCCAGATGCATCGGTGGCATGTGGCGACAATAGCACCATGGATTGCCCGACCCCGCAGGCCGGCCGCTGGCGCCTGAGCGTGGCGCCGATGATGGACTGGACCGACCGGCACTGCCGCTACTTCCACCGCCTGATCACGCGCCGCGCGCGGCTGTACACCGAGATGGTCAGCACCGGCGCGCTGCGCCATGGCGACCTGCCGCGGCACCTGGATCACGACCCGGCCGAACACCCGCTGGCGCTGCAGCTCGGCGGCAGCGAGCCGGCCGATCTGGCCCACGCCGCGAAGCTGGCCGAAGCCTGGGGCTACGACGAGGTCAACCTGAACTGCGGCTGTCCCAGCGACCGGGTGCAGCGCGGCGCTTTCGGGGCTTGCCTGATGGCCGAGCCGCAGCGCGTGGCCGATGGCGTCAAGGCGATGCGCGATGCGTGTTCGCTGCCGGTGACGGTCAAGCACCGCATCGGCATCGACCGCATCGAACGCTACGACTTCGTGCGCGACTTCGTCGGCACCGTGGCCGAGGCCGGCTGCGAGGTTTTCATCGTGCACGCGCGCAACGCCTGGCTCGACGGTTTGAGTCCGAAGGACAACCGCGACATCCCGCCGCTGCGCTACGCGGTGGTGCACCGGCTGAAGCAGGAGTTTGCCGCGCTGACCATCGTCATCAACGGCGGCATCGCCGGATGCGGCGCGATCGCCGCGCAGTTGCGCGAAGTCGATGGCGTGATGGTCGGCCGCGACGCTTATCACAACCCGTGGTCGATGGCGGCGTGGGATCACGAGTTCCTGGGCGCGCCCGTCTCGGCGGGGGCCCGGCGCGATCAGGTCGAAGTGCAGATGCTGCGCTACCTCGAGCGGCTGCACGCGCAGGGTCGGCCGTGGCTGCCGGCGGCGCGGCACATGCTGGGGCTGTGGAACGGCACGCCCGGTGCGCGGCGCTGGCGTCAGGTGTGGTCGAATCACGCCTTGAAAGGGCAGCCGCCGGCCCGGGTGGCAGCCCTGGCCGAGGCCGCGCGCCGCGGTGCGGATCAACCCGCTGTGCTGCTCGACGCCTGTGCTCGACGCCTGAGCGCCACGGCCACCCACTTCAACGTCCGGAGACCCTCATGAGTTCCATGCAAGACGGCATCCTCGCGCCGATTCCGGCACTGAGCCGCTACCTCACGCTGGCCCTGCAGCCAGGAGCCGACCTGCCGCGGGCGCTGCGCGCGCTGGCCGAGATGGCCGACGGCGAGCGGCTCGTGGTCGGCCTGGGTGGCTCGCTGGTGGCGGCGCTGGGCCGCAAGATCCCGGGGTTGCGCAGCCTGGCGCCGATCAGCACCGCCGGTGTCGATGTGCCGGCCACGCCGGCCGCGCTGTGGTGCTGGCTGCGCGGCGACGATCGCGGCGACTTGCTGCACCACACGCGCAAGCTGCTGGCTGCGCTGGATGGCGCGCTGCAGCTCGAGCAGTTGGTCGACGGCTTCCGCCACGGCAGCGGGCTGGACCTCAGCGGCTACGAGGACGGCACCGAGAACCCCACCGGCGCGGCGGCGATCGAGGCGGCCTTCGCCTGCGGGCAGGGCGCGGGGCTCGACGGCGCGAGCTTCGTCGCGGTGCAACAGTGGCTGCACGACCTGGACCGCTTCGATGCGCTGGACGGCAACGTGCAGGACGCAGCGATCGGGCGGCGCCGCAGCGACAACGTCGAACTCGACGACGCGCCGGCGTCGGCCCACGTCAAACGCACCGCGCAGGAGAGCTTCGAGCCCGAGGCCTTCATGCTGCGGCGCTCGATGCCCTGGGCCGAGGGCTTGCGCTCGGGGCTGATGTTCGTCGCTTTCGGCAAGTCATTCGACGCCTTCGAGGTGCAGCTGCAGCGCATGGCCGGCATCGATGACGGCATCGTCGACGCGCTGTTCGGCTTCACCCGGCCGATCACCGGCAGCTATTACTGGTGCCCGCCGATGCGTGACGGCCAGCTCGACCTGCGCGCGCTCGGCCTGTAGTACCGGGTGTGGCGCCCGACCGCGGCGCTCGGGGTGCGCCGCGGGTCAGCGTTCGGCCCAGGGTGCGTCCTTGGGTCGATCAGTGTGGCGTGCGCTGCGGCCACGTCGCCAGCAGCAGCCCGCCCAGGCTCAGCGCCAGTGCCAGGCCGTGCAGCGCGACGAAGGCTTCGCCGAGAAACAGCACGCCGATCGCGGCGGCACTGAGCGGCAGCATCACGGTGAACACCCCCGCTTGCTGCGCCGGCACGTGGCGCAGCCCGCGCATCCACAGCCACACGGTGACCATGCTCGCGGCGATCGCGTAGAACACCAGCAGCGTCCACATGCGCGCGCCGACACCGCCGAAATCGAAGCTCAGCGCCTGCCACAGGCCCAGCGGCGTGATCAGCACCAGCCCCCACAGGTTGATCAGCGCGCTGATGCGCCGCGCGCTGAGCTTGGCCGCCAGACGCTTGCCGATGACCACGTAGGCGGCCTCGCACAGCACCGCGCCCAGCAGCAGCAGATAGCCCCAGCCGACCGTGGGACCGCCCGCTTCAGCGCTGCCGCCCTTGGCCAGCGCGAGCAGCACGATGCCCATGGCCGCCAGGCCGATCGAGGCCAGCACCCGAGCGCGGATCGCCTCGCCCAGGAACACCCTGGACAGCAGCGCCACGACCGCCGGGATCGCCGCCATGACCACGCCGGCGGCCAGCGCCGAGGTCAGCGCCACGCCATACAGCATGCAGATCGAGAACAGGAAGTTGCCGAGAAAGCTCTCCCAGAACAGCAGCCGGCGCTCGTGCGCCGACAGCGCGGGCTCGCCGTCGCGCCGGCGCACCCAGTGCAGCATCGCCACCGCCGCGATGCCGAAGCGCAGCCAGGCCAGCAGGAACACCGGAAACGCCGCCACCAGCAGCTTGGACAACCCGACATACGAGCCGACCACGGCCATGCTGGAGCCCAGGCAGGCATAGGCCAGCCAGGGAACGCGGGGCGCGGCCGGCGCCGTCAAGCGGCACCGCCGCGCTCGCCGCCCGAGCGGCCCGTCGCATGCCGCCGGGCCGCAGCCGCAGCGGCCGCACCGTGTCGGGCGCGGGCCGGGCACGGCGGGCGCATCCCGGCGCCGCGCAAGCTCAGAACGCCTCGGCGTAGCGGCGCCATTCCCAGTCGCTGATGTGCTTGCGGTAGTCGGCGATCTCGTCGCGCTTGAGCCGGATGAACTGCTGCGCCGCGGTCTCGCCCAGCGCGGTGCAGATCAGCTCGTCGGCGGCCAGCGCGTCCAGCGCCTCGCCCAGCGACTGCGGCAGCCGCGCGATGCCGCGCTCGCGCAGTTGCGCATCCGACAGCTCGAACAGGTCGTCGTGGCAATCGGGCGGCGGCTCGAGCTTGCGATCGATGCCGTCCAGGCCGGCGGCGATCAGCACCGCGGTGGCCAGGTACGGGTTGGTCGAGGCGTCGGGCACACGCCACTCGAAGCGCCCGTGCAGCGTGCGCAGCGCCGCCGTGCGATTGTTCGGCCCTTGCGCGACATGGGCGGGCGCCCAGCTCGTGCCCGAGCGCGACGGCCCGATGCGCAGCCGCTTGTACGAGTTGACGGTGGGCGCTGCCAGCGCGGTCAACGCCGCGGCATGCGCGATCACGCCGGCGACGAACTGGCGCCCGGTCGGCGACAGGCTGCGCTCGTGATCGGCGCTGCCGTCACTGCGGTGCGGCACGAAGAGGTTGTGCGCGTTGTCGGGCCGCTTGGGGTTCCAGTCGGACCACAACGAAACGTGAAAGTGCATGCCGCAGCCGGGCCGGTCGGCGAAGGGCTTGGGCATCAGCGAGAACACCATGCCCTGCGCCTCGGCGATCGCGTGCGCACCAAGCTTGAACATCATCAGCTGGTCGGCGCTGGCCAGCGCTTCATCGAAGCCGAAGTTCAGCTCGTACTGGCCGTTGCTGTCGCCGTGGTCGATCTGCAGTACGTCCAGGCCGCAGCGCGTCAGCGCGGCCTGCAGCGGGTGCAGGAAGCCTTGCTGGCGCCCCAGTGCCTTCACGTCATACGACGGCTTGGCCAGCCGGTCCAGCGGATCGGCCGACAGCCAGCGGTCGCCGTCGCGGCGCAGCAGCATGAACTCGGGCTCGATGCCGGTGCGCATGTGCCAGCCGCGCTCGGCCAGCCGTGCCACCGCGCGCTTGAGCAACTGCCGCGGGCAGCCGTCGAAGGGTTGGCCGTTGACGAAACCGTCGCAGATGATGCGCGCGACGCCCGGCTGCCACGGCAGCGCCATCACCGTGCTGGCGTTGCCGCGCGCATGAAACTCCGAGCGCGAGCCCACCCGCGGCAGCCCGGTGCCGGCGATCGCGGGCCCGGCTAAGCTGATGCCGTCGGCGCGCAGGTCGTCCAGGTGGGCCAGCGGCACCAGCTTGCCCTTGGCCACGCCGTGCAGGTCGGTGAACTGCGCGAGCACGGTGTGCACGCCGGCAGCGCGCAGCCGTTCGTTGAGATCCTTCATCCGGTGCCCCCTCGCTGAACTTCTCGCATGCTACGCGCGGCAAGGCCGCATGCCGGCCAGACGGGCACACCGTCGCGGCCCGCCCGGCCATCCTATGATGCGCGGCGCAACTTCACGGGGGTGGTATGAAGATCGAAGGCAACGCATTCATCGTCACCGGCGGCGCGTCGGGGCTGGGCGAAGGCACCGCGCGCATGCTGCGCGCCAACGGCGGTGCGGTCGTTATCGCCGACATGCAGGCCGACAAGGGCACGGCATTGGCCAGCGAGATCGGCGGCGTGTTCGTGCGCTGCGACGTCAGCGACGAGACCGACGGCCAGGCCGCGGTCGCGGCCGCGCTGAAGCTCGGCAAGCTGGCCGGGCTGGTCAACTGCGCCGGCATCGCACCGGCCGAGCGCACGGTCGGCAAGAACGGCCCGCACGCGCTGGCACTGTTCGGCAAGACGGTCATGGTCAACCTGATCGGTACCTTCAACATGATTCGCCTGGCGGCCGACGCGATGGCCAAGAACGAGCCCGAGGCGACCGGCGAGCGCGGCGTGATCGTCTCCACCGCGTCGGTCGCCGCCTACGACGGCCAGATCGGCCAGGCCGCCTACAGCGCCTCCAAGGGCGGCGTGGTCGGCATGACGCTGCCGATCGCGCGTGACCTGGCGCGCAGCGGCATCCGCAACATGACGATTGCGCCGGGCCTGTTCGGCACGCCGATGCTGTTCGGCATGCCCCAGCCGGTGCAGGACGCGCTGGCCGCCAGCGTGCCGTTTCCGTCGCGGCTGGGCACGCCGCAGGACTACGCCAAGCTGGTCATGCACATCCTCGACAACGACATGCTCAACGGCGAGGTCATTCGCCTGGACGGCGCCATCCGGCTGGCGCCGAAGTAGGCCCTGACGCAGCCTTCAGCTCGGCATTCGGCGCGGCTTGCGGGTCGCGGATCGGGCGGCCGGCGCGATGTCCTGCAGCCGCTTGCGCTCGGCGCGCGCGATCAGCCAGCTGGCCAGCAGCACGCCGAGCGCCACCACCGCGACGATCAGCGTGGCCACCGCGTTCACGCTCGGGTTCAGGCCCAGGCGTGCGCGCGAGAAGATCACCAGCGGCAGCGTGGTCGCGCCAGGGCCGGAGAGAAAGGCCGACAGCACCACGTCGTCCAGCGAGATGGTGAAGGTCAGCAGCCAGGCTGACAGCAGCGATTGCGAGATCATCGGCAGCGTCACCAGCCAGAACACCTGATGCGGCCGCGCGCCCAGGTCCAGCGCCGCTTCCTCGAGCTGCGGGTTCAGATCCTGCAACCG
>CALBTN010000452.1 GCA_937967345.1 uncultured Rubrivivax sp.
CATGCCCACGCTGGGCTGTCGGGGTTATCCCAAATATTCACAAGCTCTCAGTCGGCGAGGTACTCGGCCACGATGTCCACCGTGCCATGGCGGCCGAGGTGGGTGTAGTTCTCGCCCAGCCAGCGGTCGGCCGCGGCGTAGCCGGCGCGGTGCAGCTCGAGCAGACGCTGGCGCGGACTGGCCAGCGAACCCGGGCCGTCCAGCGCGTCGAGCTGCTCGCCGCCTTCGATGCGGTGCACGCGCAGCGCGGCGGCCTTGCGCAGCAGCGGCGCATGGGCATGGCGGGTCTCGATGCCCTCGTCGTGCACCAGCTTGCGCAGCACCGCCAGCGCGCGCAGCTCCTTGATCAGGCTGCCGTTGAAGCTGACCTCGTTGATGCGCTCGAGGATCTGGGTCGCGGTCTGCGGCACCGAGCGGCGCCGGCTCGGGTGCAGCTGCACCAGGATCAGGTCCAGGCTGGACGGGTCGGCCAGCAGCGGCAGCAGCGACGGATTGCCCATGTAGCCGCCGTCCCAATAGGCCTCGCCGTCGATCTCGATCGCGGCGAACAGCGTGGGCAGGCAGGCCGACGCGAGCACCGCTTCGAGCTCGATCTGCGCGCCGTGGAAGATGCGCAACTGCCCGGTGCGCACGTTGGTCGCGCCGAGGTAGAGCTGGATTTCGCTGCAGCGGCGCACGAGGTCGAAGTCGATGGTGTCGCGCAGCACCTCGCGCAGCGGGTTGCCGTTGACCGGCGCGAACCACGCCTGCGCGAGGTTCCAGGCGGTCTGCAGCGGCGACGCCGGCAGCGGCGCCATCAGCCCGGGTGCCGCGCCGAGCCAGGCTTCGGCCCACTGTGCCATGTGCAGGCTGTCGGCCACGCGCGCCCAGAAGCGGCGCAGCGTTTCGCGTGCGCCGCGGCGCCCGCCTTCGGTCCAGCCGGCGGCCAGCGCCACCGCGTTCATCGAACCGGCGCTCGAGCCGCTGATGCTGCCGATGCGGATGCGCTCGTCGCCCAGCAGCCGGTCGAGCACGCCCCAGGTGAACGCGCCGTGCGTGCCGCCGCCCTGCAGCGCGAGGTCGATGCAGCGCAGCTTCATGTGCGGTGTGTGGGGTGCCTCATCGCGCGCCAGTGTAGGTGGGGGCAGCCCGGCACGATCGCCCGAGATGCGGCACGCCATGCCCGATCGCCGCAAGCGGCTGCGTTGGATTGCGCAGCCGAATCGGCTTGGGTCGCTTTACTTGCATAGACAAGCCTATGCAAGTAGACTGCGCACGCAGATGAACACCTTGGCCCGCCCCGCCGCGCGGCCGCCGCAGCCGGCGGCGCCTTATGCGCGCATCAAGCAGTACCTGAAGGACGAGCTGGCGCGCGGGCGCTGGCCGCCCGGTGCGGCGATGCCGTCGGATGCCGAGCTGGTCGCGCAGTTCGGCGTCAGCCGCATGACGGTGACGCGCGCGCTCAACGAGCTGCGCGCCGAAGGCCTGGTCGAGCGCGTGCAGGGCGTGGGCACCTTCGCCGCGCACCTGGCGCGGGTCGCCTCGCAGCTGCACATCCGCGACCTGCACGAAGAAATCAGCGCGCGCGGCCACCAGCACCAGGCCCGGGTGCAGCTGGCGCGCGCAGAGCCGGCGGCCGGCGAGTTGGCGCCCAGGCTCGGGCTGGCGCCGGGCGCGCCGGTGTTCCATTCGCTGATCGTGCACTTCGAGGATGGCGTCGCGCTGCAGTGCGAGGACCGCTACGTCAACCCGCAGCGGGCGCCGGCCTACCTGGACAACGACTTCTCGCGCATCACGCCGACCCAGTACCTGCTGCAAGTGGCGCCGCTGTGGCAGGCGCAGTACTCGATCGAGGCCGCAGCGCCCACCGCGCAAGAGGCCAGGCTGCTGGGCATCGGCCGCAACGAGCCCTGCCTGATCGTCGTGCGGCGCACCGTCGGCGTGGACGGGCCGATCACGCTGGCCCGCCTGGTGCATCCCGGTTCACGCTACATGTTGCAAGGGGAGTTCAAACCATGACGCCCGAAATCGAAGCGCGTGCACGCCAGTGCGTGACGCCCGATCTGATCGAAGCGTTCCGCCGCGACGGCGCGGTGTGCATCCGCCAGCTGCTCGGCCCGGCCGAGGTGCAAAGGCTGCGCGAAGGCATCGACGCCAACCTGGCGCAGCCCAGCGAGCGTGCCAAGGTGGCGAGCCAGCCCGACGACCCGGGCCGCTTCGTCGAGGACTTCTGCAACTGGCAGCACAACGACGCTTACCGCGAGGTGATCTTCGGCTCGAGCCTGGCGGCGGCCGCGGGGCTGCTGACCGGCAGCCGCAGCATCCGGCTGTACCACGACCACATGCTGACCAAGGAGCCCGGCACGCGCCAGCGCACGCCGTGGCACCAGGACCAGCCCTACTACAACGTCGAAGGCCGGCTCAACTGCAGCTTCTGGATCCCGGTGGACCCGGTGGCGCGCGAATCCACGCTCGAGTTCATCGCCGGCTCGCACCTCGGGCCGTGGCTGATGCCGCGCAGCTTCATGGACGCGCAGGCCAAGTGGTTCCCCGAGGGCAGCCTGCAGGAGATGCCCGACTACGAGGCCGAGCGCGAGCGCCACCGCATCCTGGGCTGGGCGGTCGAGCCCGGCGACGTGATCGCCTTCCACATGCTGGCGGTGCACGCGTCCGCTGGCGTGGGCGGCGATCGGCGGCGGCGCGTGTTCTCGTTGCGCGTGCTGGGCGACGACATGGTGCACGAGCCGCGCGAGTGGGTGACCTCGCCGCCGTTTCCCGGTCTGGCCGAGCGGCTGCCCCCCGGCGCGGCGCTGGACGACGCGCTGTTCCCGCTGCTGTGGCAGGCCGGTGCATGACGCTGCGCGTGGTGCACTGCGACGAGGTCGCGCCGCAGCCGTGGAAGAACGGCGGCGGTCTGACGCGCGAATTGCTCGCCTGGCCCGCGGCCGGAACGCACGGCAACGACTGGGCGCTGCGCATCAGCGTCGCCGACATCCGCGCCGGCGGGCCGTTCTCGGCCTACGCTGGCATCGAGCGCTGGTTCGCGGTGCTCGAAGGTGCCGGCGTGAGGCTGGTCTTGCCCGATGGCAAACGCTGCGTCGAAGCCGGCGATGCGCCGCTGCAATTTGCCGGCGAAGCCGCGCCGCCGTGTGAGCTGCTGGACGGCCCGACGCGCGACCTGAACCTGATGCTCAAGCGCAGCGCCGGGCGCGGCGCCATGCAGCGCGCGCAAGCCGGCGAAGCCTTCGCGCCGCGGGGCCGCTTTCGCGCGCTGTTCGCCGCCGATGCGTTGACGCTGCAGCTCGACGGCGACGACGCCGGCGCGCTGCGCGTGCCGGCCTTCGCGCTGGCCTGGAGCGAGCGCGCCCAAGGCATCTGGCGCATCGCCGCCGACGCGCCGGTGCGCGCCTGGTGGCTTTACTTCGAGCCGAACGCATGAAGACCTTGTGGCGCAACGCCCGCCTGGCCACGCTGGCCGGGGCCGCAGGCTGGGGCCTGATCGAACACGGCGCGCTGCTGGCCGACGGCGACAGCATCGCCTGGGTCGGTGATGACAGCGCGCTGCCTGCAGGCCTTGGCATCGAGCGCGAGTTCGACCTGGGCGGCGCGCTGCTCACCCCGGGGCTGGTCGACTGCCACACCCACTTGGTCTACGGCGGCCAGCGTGCGGCCGAGTTCGAGCTGCGGCTGCAAGGCGCGAGCTACGAGCAGATCGCGCGCGCCGGCGGCGGCATCCGCTCGAGCGTGGCTGCCACGCGCGACGCCGACGACGCGACGCTGTTCGCCGCCAGTGCGGCGCGCGCGCGGGCGCTGATGCGCGAAGGCGTGACCACGCTCGAGATCAAGTCCGGCTACGGCTTGAGCCTGGAGCACGAAGCGCGCTGCCTGCGTGTCGCGAGGCGGATCGGCCGCGAGCTGCCGCTGACGGTGCGCAGCACCTGCTTGTCGGCGCATGCGCTGCCGCCGGAGTTCGACGGCCGCGCCGACGCCTACATCGACGCGGTCATCGACTGGCTGCCGGCGCTGCAGGCGCAAGGGCTGGTCGATGCGGTCGACGCCTTCTGCGAGGGCATCGGTTTCACGCCGGCACAGACCCGGCGCGTGTTCGACGCGGCCCGGGCGCTGGGCCTGCCGGTGAAGCTGCACGCCGAACAGCTCAGCGACTGCGGCGGCGCCGCGCTGGCGGCCAGCTACGGCGCGCTGTCGTGCGACCACCTCGAATGGCTGTGCGAAGACGGCGTGCGCGCGATGGCGGCAGCGGGCACGGTGGCCGTGTTGCTGCCCGGCGCCTACTACTTCCTGCGCGAAACCAAGCTGCCGCCGCTGCAGGCGCTGCGCGACGCCGGCGTGCCGATCGCGCTGGCCAGCGACCACAACCCGGGCACCTCGCCGGGGCTGTCGCTGCTGCTGATGCTGAGCATGGGCTGCACCTTCTTCCGCCTGACGCCCGAAGAGGCGCTGCGCGGCGTCACCGTGCACGCCGCGCGCGCGCTCGGCCTGCACGACCGCGGCCGGCTCGCGGCCGGGCAGCGCGCCGACTTCGCCGCTTGGGATTTGCAGCACCCGAACGAGCTGGCCTACTGGTTCGGCCACAACCCCTGCCGGCGGCGCGTCGTCGCCGGCGTGGAGGCCGCGCCATGAACGACACCGTATGAGCGCCATCCACACCCTGCACCGCGGCAGCACGCCGTTGCTGCTGAGCCTGCCGCACACCGGCACGCACATCCCCGAAGCGATCGCCGCGAAGCTGCTGCCGCGCGCGCTGCAATGCGAGGACACCGACTGGCATCTGGACCAGCTCTACGCCTTCGCTGCCGAGCTGGGCGCGAGCGTGATCACACCAAGCCACAGCCGCTACGTGGTCGATCTGAACCGGCCCAGCGACAACCAGCCGATGTACGCCGGCGCCAACAACACCGAGCTGTGCCCGACGCGCTTCTTCAGCGGCGAGGCGCTGTACCGCGACGGCCAGGCGCCGGCCGAGGCCGAAGTGCGCGAGCGCGTCGCCACCTACTGGCAGCCCTATCACGACGCGCTGCGCGACGAACTCGCGCGCCTGAAGGCGATGCACGGCCACGCGCTGCTGTGGGACGGGCACAGCATCAAGTCCGAGCTGCCGTGGCTGTTCGATGGCAAGCTGCCCGACCTGAACCTGGGCACCGCCAGCGGTGCGGCCTGCGACTCAACGCTGCGGCAGCAATTGGCGGCGGTGCTGCAATCGCAGAGCGAGTTCACCGTGGCGATCGACGGCCGCTTCAAGGGTGGCCACATCACGCGCCACTACGGCCGGCCAGGCGAACACATCCACGCGGTGCAACTGGAACAGTGCTGGAGCAGCTACATGCGCGAGGCGCCGCCCTACGCCTGGGACGCGGCGCACGCGGCGCGGGTGCAGCCGCTGCTGCGCCGGCTGCTGCAGACGATGCTCGACTGGAAACCCGCATGAATGCCGGCCTGTACTGGGCGCCGCGCGGCTGGGTCGACGGCCGCTGGGCCGATGGCGTACTGCTGCGTGCCGGCGGCGGCGGCCATTGGGCCGAGATTCAAGTCGACGTGGCCGCACCGCCGCAGGCTGAAGTGCTGGCCGGCCCGGTGCTGCCCGGCCTGGTCAACGCGCACAGCCACGCCTTCCAGCGCGCTTTCGCCGGGCTGGCCGAGACGCGCGACACCGAGGCCGACGACTTCTGGTCGTGGCGCGACCGGATGTACCGCGTCGCGCTGCGCATCACGCCCGAGCAACTGCGCGCGGTGGCCACGCAGCTTTACACCGAGCTGCTGGCCGGTGGCTACACCCAGGTGTGCGAGTTCCACTACCTGCAGCACGCCGCCGACGGCCGGGCGTACGCCGACCTGCTGACGCTGTCGTGGGCGCTGGCCGATGCGGCGGCTTCAGTCGGCATCGGCCTGACGCTGCTGCCGGTGCTGTACCAGCGCGCCGGCTTCGCGCAACCCGCGCTGCGCGACGACCAGCGGCGCTTCGCCACCGACGCCGCCGCGGTGCGCGCGCTGCAGCGCGGCATCGCCGCCGCACAAAGGCCGCTGGTGAATGCCGGGGTGGCGGTGCATTCGCTGCGCGCGGCCGAGCCGGCGGCGATCGCCGCGCTGACCGATGCGCTGGGCGAAGTGCCGATCCACATCCACGTCGCCGAGCAGACCGCCGAGGTCGACGACTGCCTGCATGCCACCGGCTTGCGGCCGATCGAATGGCTGGCTCGCCAGCTGCCGCTGGACGCACGCTGGCAGCTGGTGCACGCCACCCACAGCACGCCCAGCGAGATCGCCGCAGTGGCCAAGAGCGGCGCCGGCGTGGTGATCTGCCCGGCCACCGAAGCCAACCTCGGCGACGGCCTGGCCGACCTGCCGGGCTGGCTGGGCAGCGGCGTGCCGCTGTCGATCGGCTCGGACAGCCAGATCACCCGCGCCTGGCCCGAGGAGCTGCGCTGGCTGGAATACGGCCAACGGCTGCAGCAGCGCCGGCGCAACGTCGCCGCGGCGCCCGGCCAGGGCGAGCCATCGAGCGCGGCGCGCCTGTTCGAGCGCGCGCTGCGCGGTGGCGGCGCTGCCGCGGGCTTTCGCCGCTGGGGGCTGCAGCCCGGTGCGCGCGCCGACCTGCTGGTGCTGGACCGGCACGACAGCGCACTGCTGGGCATGCCCGACGCGCGCGTGCTCGACGCGCTTGTCTTCAGCAGCCCGGTGCGGCCGTTTCGCGACGTGATGGTCGCCGGGCGCTGGGCCCGGCGCGATCACGCCGCGGCGCACGCGCGCGACACCGCCACCGGCTTTGCCGACGCGATGCGCGAGCTTTGGGCGGCGGGCTGACTGGCGCCGCAAGCCGCCTTGCGGCCGCTATGCGCCGCGCGCCGATGCGGCTGGCTCGGCGTTGGGCGGCGAGGCCGCGTCGGCCGCCGCTTCGGGCTCGACTTCGGGCGGCGGCGGCAGCTTGACCACCAGCACCGGCACCGGTGCGGCGTGCAACAGCTCGTGCGACACCGAGCCGAGCATCGCGCTGCGCAGCGTGCCCATGCCGCGCGCGCCCATCACCACCATGTCGCAGCCGAAGTTCTCGGCGACGTCGATCAGGGTGTGCGCCGGGTCGCCGCGCGCGACTTCGATCTCGTGCTCGACGCCGGCCTGGCGCGCCAGCGCGCGCGCCGGCTCCAGCAGGTGCAGCCCGGCCTCGGCGCTGACCTGCTCGATCACCTCGGGGTCGTGCGCGAGCAGCATTTCGTACAGCGTGGCCGGCTCCTGCACGTTGGCCAGCACCAGGCTGGCGCGCAGGCCTTCGCCGATCATGCGCAGCGCCTCGCGCACCGCCTGCAACGCGGCTTCGGAGCCGTCCACCGCAACAAGGATCTTCATGCCAAGCCGTCTCCGTTGAAAGAACTGCAGCGAGTGTGACAGCTTGCGCGCGCGCTCTGGTCAAATCACCGCGGTGCCCGCACACTTCGCCGCCATCGCCACCCAACCACACGGGGTCACCACTTGAGCACTGTGCATCTGGACGCGCTGCTGGACCCGCAATCGGTGGTGGTGGTCGGCGCCACGCTGCGCGCCCAAAGCCTGGGCGCCACGGCCTGGCGCAACCTGCGTGCCGGCGCGTTCAAGGGGGCGGTGTACGGCGTCAACCCCAAGTACCGCCGGCTCGACGGCCAGACCGTCTATGCCAGCGTCGAAGCCTTGCCGGCGCCGGCCGAGCTGGCGCTGCTGTGCACGCCGGCGCCCACCGTGCCGGGGCTGGTCGAGCAGTTGGGCCGAAGCGGCACGCGCGTGGCCGTGGTGCTTGCCGGCGCGGTGGATGCGGCGCAGCGCCAGGCGATGCTGGACGCGGCGCATGCCCACCGCATGCGCCTGCTCGGCCCGGATGCCATCGGCGTGCTGTCGCCGCACAGCGGGCTCAACGCCAGCGTCGCCCACACCGACGCCGCGGCCGGCGAGCTGGCGCTGGTGTCGCGCTCGGGCTCGCTGATCGCCACGATGCTCGATTGGGCGCGCGCGCGCGACATCGGCTTTTCCCACGTGGTCTCGCTGGGCGAGCAGCTCGACATCGACAGCGGCGATCTGCTCGACCACCTCGGCAGCGACGTGCGTACCCGCGCGATCTTGCTGTGCATCGATGCGATCGATGCGCCGCGCGGCTTCATGTCGGCGGCGCGCGCCGCGGCGCGCAACAAGCCGGTGATCGTGCTGCGCTGGTCAGGGCAGTGCGAAAGTGCTGCTGCCGAGCGCACGTCGGACCGGGTCTACGACGCGGCCTTCGCGCGCGCCGGCATGCTGCGCGTGGCCACGCTGCAGGACATGCTGCTGGCGGCCGAGACGCTGGTGCGTTTTCGCACCAACCGCAGCGAGCGGCTGCTGATCGTCGGCAACGGCCGCGGCAGCGCCGCGCTGGCGGTGCAGGCGGCGGCGCGCGCGGACGTGCGACTGGCCGCCGTACCGCAGCCGACGCTGGACGCGCTGCAGCCGCTGCTGGCACCGTGTCCGGCCAGCGGCGGCACACCGGCGCCGCTGCTGTTGCACGCCCGGACGGACGTGGCGCAGGCCGCGCAGGCGCTGAAGTCACTGGCCGACGATGCGAACACGGCGGCGCTGCTGCTGATCCACAGCCCGACGCCGGGGCTGCCCGGCGAGCCGCTGGCTCGCGAACTGCTGCCGCTGGCGCAACTGGCACCGCCACGGCTGGTTGGCTGCTGGCTGGGCCACGACGCGGGCGCCGAGCCGCGCCGCCTGTTCCGCCAGGCTGGCCTGCCGAGCTACGACACGCCGGAAGAAGCGGTGAAGGCCTTCGCGATGCTGGTGGCCTACCGGCGCAACCAGGCGCAGCTGATCGAGGCGCCACCGCTGCATGGCGGCGAGATCGAAGCCGACGCGGCGGCGGCGCGCGCACTGGTGCAGCGCGCGTTGGCCGCCGGGCGCAGCGAGCTCGACGCCGACGAGACGCGCAGCCTGCTCGGCAGCTACGGCATCGGGGTGCGCATTGGACAGCGCACCGAGGCCGAGCCCTATGCCGCGGCCAGCGCCGCCGAGCAGCTGGGCTATCCGGTGCTGCTGCAGCTGATCTCGCCCGACATCGCGCCGGGCTTCGACGGCGGTGGCATGACGCTGGATCTGCGCAGCGCGGTGCAGGTGCGCGATGCGGCGCGGCGCATGCTGACCGCGCTGCGGCGCGAGTGGTCGCTTGCGCGCGTCGAAGGCTTCAGCGTCGAGCGGATGCTGCGCCCGGTGGCGGCGCGCGCACTGCAGGTGGGGGTGCGCATCGACAAGCTGTTCGGCCCGGTGATCTGGTTGTGCCGCGACGCACAGGCCGATACGCCCGAGACGACCGAGGTGGCGCTGCCGCCGCTGAATGCGCCGCTGGCCCGAGCACTGATGCACCGCAGCGGCGTGGCGCCGCTGCTGCGCGCGCACGGCGACATCCCCGCCGCCGACGACGCGGCGCTGCAGCGCGTGCTGATCGGCCTGTCGCAACTGCTGGGCGACGTGTCGCAGCTGGCCGAGCTGAGTCTGGCCCCGCTGCTGGTGGGCAGCGACGGCGCGCTGGCGATGCAGGCCCGGGTGCGGCTGAGCGTGGCGGCGCCGGCCGGCGCGTTGAACTTCGCGATCCGGCCGTACCCGTCGCAACTGGTCGAAACG
>CALBTN010000453.1 GCA_937967345.1 uncultured Rubrivivax sp.
GCATAGGCCAGCACCGCGCGTTCGCGCGGGCTGAACAGCGCCGAGTCCTGCCACGACGCCAGCGCATCGAGCTGCGGCTGCGACAGCCCTTCGGCGCGCGCCACCGGCGCATGCTGCGCGAACTCGTAGGGCGCGCGATTGAGCACCGCCACGCGCAGGATCACCAACTCGCGCAGGCTGCCGTCCACGCGCGTGTGGCCGCGAAGCTCACCCAGCAAAGCATTCCAGCCGCGCGCCAGCGGCGCGCTGTGCAGCAGCTGCCGGTCCAGGTTCAGCAACTCGCCGCCGCGGCGCGCGCGGATCGCTTGCACCAGCTCGGCATCGACGCCGGCGGCGGATTCATCCATGTCGTCGAGCCGTGCCATGACGGGCAACGATACCCGCAGGCGGCGGCCCGCGCAGGTGCCGGTGTTTGCCGGGCCCGCAAACGCCAGGCCCCGCACGCGGCGGGGCCTGACGGTGACGCGGCGCGGCGGCCGCATCAAGGGGGGCTTCAGTGCCGCTGCTGGATGCCGGCGATCGACCACGACGGGCTGTCGCCGAAGCGGGTCAGGTGCCAGATCTCGTCGAAGTTCTCCACCGGCGCGCTGGCTTCCTCGCGGATCTGACCGTGGAAGCGCACGCTGACCACCTGGCGCTCGCCTTCCTTGGCCAGATCCAGCACCTCGGCGTCGACCTTGATCACGTCGGTGGTCTGCTCCTTGCCGCCGCGCTCTTGCAGATCGAGCTTGGCCACCGCGAACATCTCCGGCGTGGTGAAGCTGCGCAGGTCGTTCAAGTCGCCGCTGTCGTGCGCGGCCTGCATGCGGATGAAGATCATCTTCGCCAGCCGCGAGAAGCCTTCGGTATCGAAGTCGGCCGGCAGCGCGTTGGGCACCACCGAAACCTGGGTCGACCCGGGCATCGCGGCCAGCCGGGTGGAGCCGTCGGCCGACATCACTGCGGCGTCGCTGCCGCGCGGGTTGAGCGGGGCCGCGCCCGCGGCGCTGGCCGGCGGGTTCCAGGCGGAGGCCTGACGCGGCGCACCGGCGGTGGCGAGCTGTTCGCGCTGCGCACCGTGCGGCTGTGCGCCGGGTGCGCCGGGTGCGCCGGCGCGGCGCAGGAAGAACCGCACCGCGAACAGCCCCAGCATCACCAGCAGCGCCAGCATCAGGAAGTTGCCGAAGGCCTCGCCCAGTCCCAGATGGCTCATCAGCGCGGCGATGCCCAGCCCCGCCGCCAGGCCGGCGATCGGGCCCATCCAGCTGCGCTTGGCGGCCGCGGCTGCCGGCGCCGCGCCGGGCGTGGCCGGGGCGGCCGCGGGGGCCGCTTGCTGCGGCGCCGCCGGCGCCCTGGGTGCGGCGCTGGGCATGCTGCGCTGCATGCCGCTGGACGATCCGCCGCCGAAGCGCTTGGCGTCCGACACCGATGGCGTCACCGTCAGGGCCGCGGCGACGACCATCGCGGCTGCGAGAAATGCGTGCTTCATTGGCGAGGATCCTTGCGCTGCAGGGGGTTGTGCGGCCGCACCAGCGCGGCCTCAAGCAGCCTTGATTGTGCCAGCGCCGGGGTTTGCGGCAGGTACGGCCGGGCGCGCCGCGTGCGCGCAAGTGCCACGCCATCGACGCCCCTGGCGGCGCAAGCGCTGCAGTCGCCGGCCCAGCTCAGGCCGACGGGCCAGCGGCGGCCGTCAGGCGGATGCGCACCGCGCCGATCTGAGCCACCTGCCCGGCGCGCAGCTTGCACGTCTTGCGCAGCTCTTGCTGGCCGTCGACCTGCACGAGCCCGGCAGCGACCATCGCCTTGGCGCGCCCGCCGCTGTCGGCCACCCCGGTGGCCTTGAGCAAGGCGTCCAGCGGGATGAACTCGCCGCGCAGCTCGAAGTCGATCTGCCTCATGCCGGCGTGCCGCTCAGGCCAAATTGATCAGCCAGCAGCGCGTACGAGCGGCGGCGCACGCCGGGCTCGTGCGCCCAGGTGTTGACGACGATCTCGTCCAGCGCCATCGCGCTGGCCAGCGCGCGCAGCTTGTCGGCCACCTGTTGGCCGCTGCCGACCAGCGCCTTGGCGCGTGCGGCTTCGACGACGGCGGCCTCGTCGGCGCTGAAGCCGCGCGCGGCAACGTCGTCGGGGCGCTGCAGCGGGCCGAGCACGCCGCGCATGCGGTCGATGCGCCAGCGCTCGCGGCTGAGCGCATGGTGCAGCGCGTCGGCCTCGGTGTCGGCGGCAAGCGCCCACACGCAGATCGTCGCCTGCGGCACCGGATGACGCTCGCTGGGCTGGTACAGGCTGCGGTACAGGTGCAGCGCCTGCTCGCAACCCTGGCCGTCGGCGAAGAAATAGGCAAAGGCGTAGGGCAGGCCGAAATGCGCGGCCAGCCGCGCACCGTAGTCCGAGCTGCCCAGCACCCAGAGCTGCGGCCGTTGCGGCCCGCGCGGATGGGCGATCACGCCGTGGTGGGCTTCGCCGGCGGTCCAGCGCTGCAGGTCGGCGATCTGCTGCGGGAAGCCCTCGGCCGCGCGGTAGGCGTCGGGGTTGAGCAACTGCGCGACGCGCATGTCGGCGCCGGGCGCGCGGCCCACGCCCAGATCGATGCGTCCCGGTGCCAGTGCTTCGAGCACGCGGAAGGCTTCAGCCACCTTCAGCGCGGCGTAGTGCGGCAGCATCACCCCGGCGCTGCCGATGCGAATGCGCGTGGTGCGTGCCGCCACCGCGGCCATCACGATCTCGGGCGCGGTGCCGACGATGGTGGGCAAGCCGTGGTGCTCGCTGAGCCAGAAGCGGTGGTAGCCGAGTTGCTCGCAGTGCTGCGCCAGCGCGAGGGTGTCGCGGATGGCGGCATCCTCGCTGGCGCCGGCCAACGCGATCGACTGGTCGAGTACGGACAGTTTCATGCTGCCGAGCATGCCACGGCCGCGCGGCGCACGGCGGCACGTGGCTGCTTTCAGCGCAGCGCGATGCCGAGCAAGGCCTCGAGCTCGGCCAGCGCCTGCGCCGCGCTGCTGACCTTGATCGTGGCCATGCCCAAGGCGCGCGCCGGCTTGCAGTTGATGCCCAGGTCGTCGAGGTACACGCAGGCCTGGGGCGCCACGCCGAGCAAGGCGCAGGCATGCAGGTAGATGCGCGGATCGGGCTTGCGCAGCTTGACTTTGCTCGACTCGACCACGAGCTCGAACAGCGACAGGATCTCGGCGATCTGCGCGGCCTGCGCGCCCTGCGCGCCCAGTCCCGGCCGCGCCGGCCGCTGCGCGAGCGGCATGTTGTTGGTGATGCAGGCCACGCGGTAGTGGCGGCGCACGCGCGCGAGTGCTTCGACCATCTCGGGACGCACCTGGCCGTACACCAGCTCGATCACCCTGTGGCCGCACAGCGTGCCGCCGAGCGCGCGGGCCTCGGCCTCGAACAGCTCGGCGAAGCGCTGTGCGTCGATCTCGGCGCGTTCGAAACGCGCCCAGGCGTTGTGCTCGGGGTCGCGTGCATTGACGCGGCGGATGAAGTCGTGCGGCAGCCCGAGCTCGGCCTCGTAGCGGTTGAAGGCCTCGAAGGGGCTGGTCAGGATCACGCCGCCGAAGTCCCACAGCACTGCGTCGAAGCTTCTCACGCGCTGCACCGGAGTTGGCATTGCGCGATTGTCGGGTCGCGGCGCCGGCCGGCGCCGTCGCTTGCGCGACCGCCGCGGCGTAGCATCGCGGCGGCGTGTCTGGCGTGGCCAAGCCGCCGCTGCTCCGTGCGCGCAACGCCACCGAAGGAGGCCCGGCCATGCTGATCTTTCGCCCGCTGTTCGACCCCGCTTCGTCCACCTGGACTTACCTGCTGGGTGATGCCGCCAGCGGCGAGGCGGTGCTGATCGACCCGGTGTTCGAGCAACTGCGCCGCGACTGCACGCTGCTGGACGAGCTCGGGCTGAAGCTGAAAGTGGACGCTGGAAACCCACGTGCACGCCGACCACGTCACTGCGGCGTGGCTGCTGCGCCAGCGCCTGGGCAGCCGCATCGCGCTGTCGGTGGATGGCGGCGCCAGCGGCGCCGACCGGCTGCTGCATCACGGCGAGCTGCTGGCTTTCGGGTCGCGCCAACTGCAGGTGCGCGCCACGCCGGGCCACACCGACGGCTGCCTGAGCTACGTGCTCGACGACGAGTCGCGCGTCTTCAGCGGCGACTGCCTGCTGATCCGCGGCTGCGGCCGCACCGATTTCCAGCAGGGCAGTGCGGCGGCGCTGTACCGCTCGGTGCACATGCAGTTGTTCACGCTGCCTGGCAGCTGTCTGGTCTACCCGGGACACGACTACAACGGCATGGGTGTCAGCAGCATCGGCGAGGAGCGGCGCTTCAACCCGCGCCTGGGCGGCGACGTGGCCGAGGCCGACTTCACCGGCTTCATGCAGCACCTGGGCCTGCCGCACCCGAAGAAGATGGATCTGGCGGTACCGGCCAACCTGCGCTGCGGCCGGCCCGAAGGCGATGTCGTGCCGCCGGCCGACCCGCAGTGGGCGCCGCTGAGCTGGTCGATCTCGGGGGTGTGGGAGATCGCCCCGCATGCGCTGGCCGAGCAACTGCACAAGGTGCAGCTGCTCGATGTGCGCGAGCCCGCCGAGTTCGGCCAGGGCCTGGGCCACATCGACGGCGCGCTGCTGCTGCCCCTTGGCCAGCTGGAGCAACGCCTGGCCGAGCTGCCGCGCCAGCGGCCGATCGTCACCGTGTGCCGCTCGGGCGCACGCTCGGCGCGCGCCGCGGCGATGCTGGCCAAGGCCGGCTTCGACGAGGTGGCCAACCTGCGCGGCGGCATGCTGCGCTGGCGTGCCGAGGGCGGGGCGGTCGCCGACGCCGGCGAGTAGTCCACGGCCGCGGCCGCGGCCGTGGCGCGACGCGGTACCGGCTCGGCCTCGCGG
>CALBTN010000454.1 GCA_937967345.1 uncultured Rubrivivax sp.
TGATGTCGAGGATCTTCTTGCCCGCGCCCGAGGTGCTGGTGACGATCATGTCCATCTCGCCCAGCAGGCTGTCGTAGTCGGTCGAGCACACCACGTTGGCGTCCGGCGTGTCCTCGAGGATCGACGCCTTCAACTGCTCGAGCTTGGCCATGTTGCGTCCAGCGATCACCACCTCCTCGAAGGCCATCGCCAGCAGCCGCGCCGACACCGAGCCGATCGAGCCGCTGGCACCGATGACCATGGTGCGCGCTTTCACGCGCTCGCCCTTTGCCGGCACCGGCACCAGGCCCATGCGGCGCATCGCGTCGTTCGCGGCCCACAGCGCACCCGAGGCCGAATAGCTGTTGCCGGTGGTGACCGGCAGCGGCGCCCGCTTCGCCACGGTGACCCCGGCGTCGCCCACCACCTTGGTGAACGCGCCCAACCCGATCATCTGCGCGCCCATCTCCTTGGCCATGTCGGCCGCGGCCAGCAGCCGGCGGTAGGTGAACTCGGGCGGGTGCGCCAGCATCTCCTTGGGCGTGCCGCCGATGGTGATCAGCCAGCCCTCGGTCTCGGCGCCGGTGGGCGACACGATGTTCTCCATCTTGCAGTAGACCATCGGCGGCAGGTGCGCGGCCAGCGACTCGACCTTGTCCATCACGAACTTCGGCGTCGCCTTGGGCACCGAGAAGCCCATCTTGATGAAGTCCTGGCTCAGCGGGTGCACGACGAAGGCAAAGCGGCGGATGTTGCGGAAGTGACCGGTCGGGTGCAGCAACTGCGGCTTCAGGTCGAGCTCGGCGATGATCTCCTTGAAGTCGTCGTCGGACACCTCGTTGGCGCCGCACTCCAGGTGCGCCAGCATCATCGCTTCGAGCGTGGCCACGCCCACCACCTGGTCGAACAGCTTGGGCGACACGTCGATCACCAGGTTGACCTTGCACCGCTTGTAGAAGGCCAGCTGGTCGCTGTGCACTGCCGAGGTGATCAGCGTCTTGCCCTCGAGGTTTTCCACCGAGCCGACCGACTTGATCTCATCGAAGGTGCCGACCACCACGTGCGCCTTGCCCATCGCGTTGGCCACGCGCATCTTCTTCAGCCGCGGCAGCGCCTTTTCCAGCAGCCGCAGCGGCTTGGCGCCGGCGACGACCTCCTTGCCGCGCGCATACAGCTCGAGTTGCGACATCGAGGTCAGCAGCAGCGGCGCGCCGGTCTGGAACACCGGGTCGGCGAAGCTCAGGTTGTCGGTGTAGTCGGCCAGCGCGCACGCGATCTCGTAGTTGCGCATGCCGGACATGAACAGCACGCGGTTGTTGTTGAAGTAGTTGCCGAGCTCGCGCTGCACGTAGCGCACCGCGTCGACCTGCAGCAGCCGGCGCAGCGTGGCGCCGGTGGTCACCGGCACCCGGGTGACCACTTTGGTGAGCTTTTCGGTGTCGCGGTTGACGATGGTGCGCAGCCCCACCTGGTAGTGATCCGAGGTCTCGCCCACGCCGATCGCGTCGGCATTCGCCTGCTGGCGGCGCAACAGCTCCCACGCCTTGCGGTGGTCGCCGTCGGTGCCCATGCGCTTGACCTGGAACCGTTCACCCAGGAAGTCGGTTTCCAGCGTGAAATCGTGCTTCGACGCGCCAAGCGTCACCGTCACCACATTCTTCATGGTCATGCCTACGGGTTGGGTTGGGGGATGAAGCCTGCAGCGTCAGGCCTTGGAGCTCGCGCCGCGCCGCGGCTTGGCCGCCGCGCCAGCGTTGCGCGTTGATTTGGTCGAAGTCTTGCGCGCAGCCTTGGCCGGCGCGCGCGGCGCGGCCTCGGGCGGCAGCACCTGGCGGATCAACGCCTCGCACTGCCGTTGCGTCATGTATCGCGGCACCGGGTAGGTGTTGCCTTCGGCGCAGGCCGCCTTGGCCAGCGCCGGGATGTCGTCGTCCTGCAGCGCCGCCAGGTGGCGCGGGATGCCCAGGTCGTCGTTCAAGCGCTGCACCGCATCGATGAACTTGTCGGCCAGGACCTCGTCGGCTTCGCCTTCTTCACCGGCGTGGGCCCGCAGCGCCAGCTGCGCCAGCTGCGCGGTGACGGCGCTGGCCGAATAGCGCAGCACGTGCGGCAGCAAGATGGCGTTGGCCAGCCCGTGCGGCGTGTGATACAGCCCGCCCAACTGGTGCGCGATGGCATGCACGTAGCCGACGTTGGCGCGGGTGAACGCGAAGCCGGCGTAGGTCGACGCCAACGCCATCTTCTCGCGCGCTTGCAGGTTGCCGCCGTCGCGGTAAGCGGTGCGCAGGTTGTCGAAGATCATCCCGACCGCCGACAGCGCCATGCCGTTGGAGTACTCGGTGGTCCAGCGGCCGATGAAGGCCTCGATCGCATGCGTCAGCGCGTCGATGCCGGTGGCCGCCGTGATGGCCGGCGGCAGGCCGACCATCAGCGACGGGTCGAGTGCCGCCATCTTCGGCACCAGCCGCGGATCGATGATCGTCAGCTTGGCCTGGTTGTCGGGGTCGGCGATGACCGCGGCCACCGTCACCTCCGAGCCGGTGCCGGCGGTGGTCGGCACCGCATAGATGCGCACCGGGCTGCGAAACAGCGCGCGCAGGTAGCCGGCCAGCGCGCGCAGCGGCTTGCCGGTGGCGATGGCCACCGCGATCGCCTTGGACGCGTCCATCGCCGAGCCGCCGCCGAAGGCGACGATGGCGTCGCAGCCGTGCTCGCGGTAGAACTCGATGCCGCGCTCGATCAGCGGAATCGGCGCGTCCGGCGTGATCTCGTCGAACACCACGAACTGCGCGCCGCCGGCCTCCAGCGCGTCGGTCAGCGGCTGCAGCAGCCCGAGCTTGGCGATGACCGGGTCGGTGACGATCAGGATCTTGTGGTGGCCGAAGCCGGCCACCGCCTGGCCCAGTCGGGCGCTCGACCCGGGGCCCACCAGCAGCGTGGGCTGCGGAATCGGGATGAACGGCGTCAGCTTGCTGGCGCCCTTCATCAGCACTTCTTGGCCCGCCGCGCGAGCCGACTCGGGGATGTACTTCAGGAACACTCGAGATCTCCTGCGTTCTTGGGGCAGCGGGCGGCAAGGGGTTTCGGGTCGCCGGCCGCGCGATCCCAATTCTGCATGAAGCTGCGCACCGCACCGGCGCAATCGCTACCCGTGTTCACCCCAGGCTGGCGCGCCGGATGCCAGCGGTGCGCTTGGCGGGATTTGTTCGCGCTGCGCGCGCGGCCGATGGCTTGCGATCGCGGGTTGCCACCTATGCTTGCCGCCATTGCGGCGCCGATCTTCCAGCGATGAGCGAAATACTTCTTGGGCTGCTGGCCGTGACGGCCGTGGGTGTGTTGATCGACCGCTACCTGCGCCGGCGCCGCGGCGCGGCGCGGCGGGCGCTCGAAGCCCACGCTGCGCTTGCGCAGGCGCAGGCAGCGCGCGCACCCGTCGAGGCGCAGCCTGAGGTCGTGCCGCAAGCGCCGGTCGCGGTCGAGCCACAGGGCGCGCGCGGCGCTGCCGAGGCGTTGCCGCTGGAGCCCGAACCGCAAGCCGCGCAACGCGCCGAAGCCCAGCGGCTGCAGGCCGAACGAGCCGAACAAGCCGAACGAGCCGAGCGCGAACGCCTGGCTGCGGCCGAGGCGGTCGCACAGCATGCGCGGCTGCAGGCGCAGCGCCTCGAGGCCGAGCGCCTCGAGGCCGAGCGCGAGGCTGCGGCGCGGGCCGAAGCCGAAAGGCTCGAAGCGCAACGAGCGCAAGCGCAGCGCGCCGCCGCCGAGCGCGCTGAAGTTGAACGCATCGCCGCTGAACGTGCTGAGGCCGAACGCATCGAGGCCGCACGCATCGAGGCCGAGCGCGAAGCCGCGGCGCGGGCCGAGGCCGAACGGCTCGAAGCGCAGCGCGCTGCCGCCGAGCGCGCCGAAGCGCAACGCATCGCCGCCGAACGCCTGGCGCTCCAGCGCGCCGAAGCCGAACGCGTGCAGGCCGAGCGCGCCGAAGCCGAGCGCCTTGCGGCCGCGCAAGCCGAGCGCGAACGGCTGGTGGCTGCCGAACAGGCCGCGGCACGCCGGCGTCTGGCCGCTCAGCGTTCGATGCCGCCGGTGCCGCCGCCGCCCGCGCCGCAGCCCGGTGCCACGACGCGGGTGCTGGTTGCCGACGATTCGAAGGTCGTGCGCATCAAGACCGGCCGCCTGCTGGCGCAGCACCAGTTCCAGGTGGATTACGCGGTCGACGGTCTCGATGCGTTGCGGCAGTTGCAGGACCGCGCGCCCGATCTGGTGATCACCGACGTCGAGATGCCAGGCATGGACGGCTTCGAGTTGACGCGCCACATCCGCGCTGACGCGCGCACCGCGCAGCTGCCGGTGATCATGATCACCGCCGCCGACGAACGGCACCGCGACCAGGCCGAGGCGGCCGGCGTCAGCGTGCTGCTCGGCAAGCCCTACGCCGACGAGGAGCTGCTCGCGCAGCTGCGCCGCGCGCTGGGCCAGCCCGCCGACACCCAAGGCCGCAGCGCCACACCGGCCTGACGCGTCGCAGCGAGCCGCGCGGCCCGCGATGCGAGGCCCGATCAGTCGATCAGCTTCAAGCCCAACGGCAGCGTCTCGCCGAACACGCCGCGTTCGCCGGCCTCGTCCAGCGCCACCACCTCGCGCACGCGCTCGATCCAGCCCGGCGGCGCCTGCGCGGCTTCGAGCCTGACGATGACGCGCTCGCGCAGCGCCGGTTCGAAGTCGCGTGCGCGGTCGCCGCTCAGCCGCGCCAGGTTCGCGGCGGCCGCAGCCGCGCCGCCGACGCGCTTCCAGTCCAGTGCCAGCAGCGCCTCCAGCCAGGGCGCGGCGCGCGCGGCGGCGACGACCGCATGCGCGCTGCCGTGGAAGGGCACGCGCGCACCCAAGCGGCCGATCGCCCACAGCGTCCACGCGCTGGTCGTGCGCTGCGAGCGATCGGCAAGCTGCGCGACCAGCCAGTCGCCGACCTCGGCCTTGTGCTCGGGCGCGATGCGTTCGAGCGACGCACCCAGCCGCATCATGTCGTCCCAGCCGCCCTTGACCAGCCGCGGCGGGCGCTCAATCTCGGCGCCGAGTTCGGCGCCGCGCAGCGTGTAGGCGAAGTCCTGCAGCAGCCGCTGCTGCGCCGCTTCTTCCAGGCCGCCGGCGGCGCGGCGCCACAGCGTCCACCACTCGGCGTTGACCTGCGCGTCGTGGCCGTGCTGTACGCCCTGCTCGTACAGCGGCCACAGCTGCGCGACGCGCCAGCCGTCGAGCGCGTCGCCGAAGCCGGGGCGCAGACACCAGCCGGCCAGGCTCAGCCACAGCCGCTCGTGCTCGGCCGAGCGGCGGCGCGCGCGCGCACGCTGCGCCAGCGCGTCGTACAGCGCGCGCAGGGCTGCCAAGGTCCAGCGCTCGCGCGGGCCGAGCAGCGCTTCGAGCCGGGCGCGCAGTTGTTTCACTGCCTTCGGGTCGGCCTGCCGGTCGCGCGCGCCGAACACGCGTTCGATGGCTGCCAGCGCGTCGGGCAAACGCGGCGGCAGGCCGGCTGGCGCTGCTGCGGCAGGGTCGCTGCGCAGCTGGAATTCGAGCTGCCAGCGCCGCGCCGGGTCGTCGGCGGCGACGCAATGCAGCGCCAGCGTGCCGACCTCGGTCAGCACCGACGTCAGGAGCACCGGCACCTCGCGGGCATCGCGCGCATTGCCGCCGGGCAGCACCGCCGCCAGCGGCGGCAGCGCCTGCGCGTCGAGTTCGGCCAGCTCGACCAGATCGCCGGCTTGCGCTTGGCCGGTGGTGGTGGCCACCAGGTCGAAGCGCACCGGCTGGCCGCTCTTCAGCGCGAAGCTGCGCCCGGCCAGCGGCAGTTCGTGGCCAGCCTCGGTGCCGCGCGGCAGCACGCACACGCCGCGCCGCGCATCGGCGCCGGGGCCGCCGTCGACGACCAGGAAATAGCTGCGCGCCGAGCCGCCGCCGATGGCCGGCGCCAGGCCGCGCCGCGCCAGCGCGTAGGCCACCGCGCCGCGCGCCACCGCGATGTCGGGGTCGGCGTTGTGCAGCAGCTTCAGCGGCGCGCCGCGCCAGCCGGCCAGCGTGGCCTGCAGCCGCTGCGCGATGCGCTCGGCGCGGAACACGCCGCCGTTGAGCAGCAG
>CALBTN010000455.1 GCA_937967345.1 uncultured Rubrivivax sp.
ACAAGCGCAGCAAGTTCGTGCACTACCGGCCGCGCACCGCGATCCTCAACAACCTCGAACTCGACCACGCCGACATCTTTGCCGACCTGGCCGCGATCGAGACCCAGTTCCACCACCTGGTGCGCACCGTGCCGGCGTCGGGCCGGCTGGTGGTCAACGCGCGCGACGAGGCGCTGCAGCGCGTGCTGGCGCGCGGCTGCTGGACCCCGGTGCAGCGCTTTGGCACCCGCGGCGAGGAACCCGGCGGGCTGCGCGCACGCGGCGAGCCGCACGCCTTCGACGTGCTGCGCGGCAGCCTGAAGATCGCGCGCGTCGACTGGGCGCTGCTGGGCGAGCACAACCAGCTCAACGCGCTGGCGGCCGTCGCCGCGGCCGAGCATGTGGGCATCGCGCCCGCGACTGCCGCCGCCGCGCTGGCCGACTTTCACAACGTGCGCCGCCGCCTCGAGCTGCTCGGCGAGGCGCGCGGCGTGAAGGTCTACGACGACTTCGCGCACCACCCGACCGCGATGCGCAGCACGCTCGACGGGCTGCGCCGCAAGGTGGGCGTGCAGCGCATCCTGGCGGTGTTCGAGCCGCGCTCCAACACCATGAAGCTCGGCGCGATGAAGGCGCAACTGCCCTGGGCGCTGGAAGAGGCCGACCTGAGTTTTTGCCTGCAGGGCGACTACGGCTGGAGCGCGCGCGACGCGCTGGCGCCGCTGGGCGAACGCGCGGTGGTGGCCGACACGGTGGAGCGGCTGGTGGCCGACGTCGCGCGCGCCGCCAGCAGCGGCGACCACGTGATCTGCATGAGCAACGGCGGCTTCGGCGGCATCCACGCCAAGCTGCTCGCGGCGCTGCGGGCGCGAGCCTGATGGCCGCGGCGGCAACCGACCCGCCCGGACGCGGCGACAGCCGTGTCACGCACCTGCTGTACCTGCACGGGTTTCGCTCGTCGCCGCTGTCGTTCAAGGCGCAGCGGCTGCACGCCTGGGTGCAGCGCCATCGCCCCGACGTGCACTGGTGGTGCCCACAGCTGCCGCCCTCGCCAAGCGAGGCGCTGGCGCTGCTGCGCGACGGCTGCGCCGGCTGGCCGGCGCACGCATCGGCGGTGCTGGGCAGCTCGCTGGGCGGCTTTTACGCCACGGTGGTGGCCGAAGCCAGCGGCTGGCCGGCGGTGCTGATCAACCCGGCGGTGGATCCGGCACGCGACCTGGCGTCTCATGTCGGCGAGGTCAGCGCCTATCACACGCCGCAGCAGCAGTTCGAATTTCGCGCCGAATACCTGGAACAACTGCGCGCGATGAGCCCGCCGGCCATCACCCGGCCCGAACGCTATTTCGCCATCATCGCCAAGGGCGACGAGCTGCTCGACTGGCGCGAGATGCTCGCGCGCTACCGCGGCGCCCGGATCAGGCTGCTCGAAGGCAGCGACCATGCCTTGAGCGACTACGACGACCATCAACCCCACATCCTGAAGTACCTGCAGTTATGCGACTGAAACACAAGGTCTGCGTCGTGACCGGCGCGGCACAGGGCATCGGCCTGGCCACCGCGCTGAAGTTCGCCGAGGAAGGCGCCGCCGTGGTGGTGTGCGACCTCAAGCCCGACGGTGTCGATGCCGCGGTGGCACTGGTGCGCGCCCGCGGTGCGCAGACGATGGGCCTGGCGCTGAACGTCACCGACCGCGACGCGCTGCACCATATGGCCGCCGGGGTGAAAGAGCGCTTCGGCAGCATCGACGTGCTGGTCAACAACGCCGGCATCACCAAGGACGCGCGGCTGCAGAAGATGACGCTGGAGCAGTTCGACGCGGTCATCGACGTCAACCTGCGCGGCGTGTTCCATGCCACGCAGGCGGTGCTGCCGGCGATGGTGGCGCAGAGCTCGGGCGTGATCCTCAACGCCAGCAGCGTGGTCGGCATCTACGGCAACTACGGTCAGACGAACTACGCGGCCAGCAAGTTCGGCGTCATCGGCTTCACCAAGACCTGGAGCCGCGAGCTCGGCCCCAAGGGCATCCGCGTCAACGCGGTGGCACCCGGTTTCGTCGAGACGCCGATCCTGGCGACGATCCCCGACAAGGTGCTGCAGCAGATGCGCGAGCAGGTGCCGCTGCACCGCCTGGGCAAGCCCGAGGAGATCGCCAACGTCTACGCCTTCCTGGCCAGCGACGAGGCCAGCTACATCAACGGCGCGGTGATCGAGGTCTCGGGCGGGATGACGGTGTAGCGCATCAGGCGGCGCGCGGCGATCAGGGCACCAGCGGCAACTGCGAGCCGACCAGCGCGGCGACGACGTCCGCGTGCAGCGCGCCGGTGGCGCTGAGCAGCGCCGTGGCCGACGCGCCGGACAAGCTTGTCAGCACCCGGGCGGAGGCCGACAGCGACTTGTCGAACAGCGCGACGCATTCGACCCCTGGCGCTGCGCCGATGCGTAGAGCACACCGAACAGGCCGTGCGCCGCGTCGGCATCGTCGGCTTCATCCTGGGTGGCGCCATAGCGCGCGGCGGTGAGGAAGGGCCACCCGTGGGCATGGGAGCGCGCGTCGTAGACGACGATCGGCGCGGTCGTGCGCACGCTGAGCAGTTCGCGCGCACCGAGCAGCGATAGCGACACCGCCCGCGCGGCTGAACGGGCCAGCGTTTCGTAGACCGCGGTTTGCGCGTCGAGGGCGAACGCGGCCACGTGCACGCCGCCCAGATCGAAGCGCCCACGCCGCCCGGGCGTGGGCGGCAGGTGCAGCGCGCCGATCGTGTGGCCGCTCGCTCCGGTCGAGGGGATCGGTCTTTGCACGCGAAACAACTCGGTGCCCGGTGGCAGCGTCGCCGTGCTCAGCGGCAGCGCCTTCATCGTTCGGCGGTGCCTTCGGCGGCGGCCAGGTCGATCACCCGGGCGGCGTCGCCCTGCTCCAGCGCGGCCCGCGGCGTGCGCCCGTCAAGTGCTTCGTGCGGCGTCTCGATGAACAGCAGCAGGGCCCAGCCTTCGGTCGTGCCCAGCGCCTGCGCGATGGCCTGCAGATGCGGCTGCAGCGCCGGCTCGAACTGCCAGCGCGGCAGCCGGTAGCCGCGCACCGGCCGTGCCAGCCCGATGCAGCGGCCGCTGCCGATCCAGCGGTTGATCGTCTCGCGGTTGGTCCCGGCCAGCTGCGCCGCGTCTTCGGTGTTGATCATGTCCGCCTGGTTCAGCCGTGCATTGCGCCAGGCCTGGCTGCGCGCCAGCAGCTGCGCCGTCTGTGCTGCCGGGGCATAGGCCGATGGCGCGACGTCTTCGGCCTTCGGCGCATGCATCTGCTTGGTGGCGACGTTCATGCCGAGCTCCGGGGTGGTGTGCAGGGTACTCTGCGCGCGTCGACCTCATTTCGTCAAGTTCGTCATGTTCGTCGGCGACGAGCGCAGCCGTCTGTTGGCCGTCGGGTGCAACGACGTGTTAGGCATCGCCGCCGCCAAAGACAAACAGCTTGGTTAGTTCGCGTTCATCGTTCTTAGCGATTGCGTTCTGCAAAAGGGTGTCGTACTCACTCGTGCATTTGCAGAACCTCAAGCACTTGCGTCTAACAATGGCGAGGTTCCGCAACCCACCCTGCCATGCCGACAGTCGTAAGGCGCCCACGGAATGGCTATACAGCTCTACGTCATCGTCACTGATGTCTGGCGCGTCGAGGACAATGTCTTTCAGGTATGGAGATAGCTTGAGGCTCCCTCCGTTGTGACGAAGCATGAACATAGATCCGAAGTCGCCCTTTGAGTATCTCTGGGCGAACTCGTCGACAGAGGAAAAGTATCGATCTTCACGCTTGTCGTGATCTCTCCAGTCGGTGGGATTCTTTCGTGTGATCCAGATGCTCCGAATCTGCGCATCTAGCAAGACCTCAAGCTCAAAGCGGAAGAGCACTGGGCCGTAGAGATTTCGCCTGCTTGCTCGCTCATGTATGTCAACGCTGTCCAAGAAGACGTCATGCCAGATCGCATATCTCTTGTCCAGATCGTCAGAGCGCTGTGGGGTTTGAATCAGGCCCATCTCCTCTACGGACCCGCGAGACAAAAGCCGCCCGCATTGAAGAAAGAGGCAGGACGTTTGCAGCGTATTCGCATGATGAAGTGAGTCGATTCCCTTGTCGACTAAGACGCGATGTACGGAGGTGGAGTCAAGTTCCATGGATTTGATTGTTATACCTTGCGTTTGAGCTAACCGGCATTTTGCGGCATGCG
>CALBTN010000456.1 GCA_937967345.1 uncultured Rubrivivax sp.
GGGCTTGGTCGTCGGCGGCTGCGGCGCGCCGCCGCAAGGCGCGGCGGCTTCGCAGTAGTCCGCTTGCAGGATGCCCGCGCCCGACGAGAATCCCTATCGTGTCGAGCCTAGAGCATAAAGGAGACAACCGATGGTCAAGATGAGTTTGCAGGATGCGTCGATGCTGCGCGTGGAGTCGCCCACCACGCCGATGCACATCGGCTTCCTGTTGACTTTCAAGCTGCCGCCGAAAGCGCCGCGCGACTTCCTGCAGCGGCTGCACGAGAAGATGCAGCGCTTCGCCGCCGATTCGCCGCCTTTCAACTACCGCGTGGCGCCGGCCAAGTCGCGCACCGAACTGCCGCAGTGGGAGGTGGTCGACCACGTCGACCTCGAGTACCACCTGCGCCACGAGGCACTGCCCGCGCCGGGTACCGAACGCGAGCTCGGTCTGGTGATGTCGCGGCTGCATTCGGTGCCGCTCGATCCGTCGCGGCCGATGTGGGAGTACTACTTCATCGAAGGCCTGCAGGGCGGGCGCTTTGGGGTGTACCTGAAGATCCACCATTCGATGGCCGACGGCATGCTGCTGATGGAGCGGCTGCCGCGCACCATGGCCAACTCGCCCACCGGCAAGAGCCTGCCGCCGTGGGCGGTGCCGCCGGCCAGCGGCGACGACGAGCCGGCGATCGACGATGCCGGCGACGCCTGGCGCAAGTGGCTGAAGGGGCTGCTCAAGTCGTCGCGCGACAAGAACAAGAAGTCCGCCGGCGTGCCCAAGGGCCCGCGCAGCCTGCTCAACGGGTCGATCAGCGGGCGGCGGCGTTTTGCCACGCAGACCATGGATCTGGGCCGCGTCAAGGCCCTCGCCAAGGCCGCCGAAGCCACCGTCAATGACGTCGTGATGGCGCTGTGCAGCGGCGCGCTGCGCCGCTTTCTCGACGAGTTCGATTCGATCCCCGCCGAGTCGCTGGTGGCCAGCATTCCGGTAGCGCTGCCGCGCGGCAAGGGCGAGATGCTGTCGGGCAACTCGGTGGGCGGCATCAACACCGAGATCGCCAGCCATATCGCGGACCCGCGCCAGCGCCTCGAGGCGATCAAGCAGTCGATGCGCGAAGCCAAGGTCCAGCTGCAGGACACGCCGCCGGCGGTGAGCCGCACGATCAACGCGGTGGGCATGTACGTGATGTCGCTGATCCCGTCGGGTGGCAGTGACCGCGCGCCGTTCACCAACCTGACGATCTCCAACGTGCCCGGGCCGCGCACCCCGTTCTACCTGGACGGCGCCGAGATGGAAGGCATGTACCCGGCCTCGGTGCTGACCGGCGACCACCGCGTCAACATCACGCTGGTGGGCTACCGCGACCGGCTGTGCTTCGGCATCATCGGTTGCCCCGACAAGCTGCCGCACGTGCAGCGCCTGTCGGTGCTGCTGCCCGAGGCGCTGGACGAACTCGAGGCCGCGTACGGCTTGGCCAAGGCCGGCAAGGCGGGCAAGGCGGGCAAGGCCGGCGCAGCGGCGAAGTCCACCAAGGGCAAGGCGGCAGGCAAGCGCAGCGCAGCGCGCGCCACGGGCTGAAGGCACGGCGGCACGGCGGCCCAGCGGCGTTGCGGCACACTCGCGGCGCACCCGGCGAACCGCGCGCGCCGCCGCCCGCACCACAAGAGCAAACCATCAAAGGAGACCCGCATGGAACGTCTGAATGCCCAGGACGAGGCCTTCCTCGACATGGAGACCGCCACCGCGCCGACCCACATCGGCGGGCTGGAGATCTTCGTCAAGCCCAAGGGCGCACCCAAGGACTACGTGCGCCGCGTGTTCGACGCGCTGGCCACCAGCCCGGTGCGCGCCGCACCGTTCAACTACCGGCTGCACACCTCGACCCAGGACGACAAGTCCGACTCGGGCGTGATGCCCAAGTGGCTGCGCCCGGCGCCGCCGAAGAAGAAGGATGCCAAGCCGGTGCGCTCCTGGGAGACGGTGGCCGACGTCGATGCCGCCGACCACGTGCACCTGCACGCGCTGCCCTGGCCGGGCACCCAGCGCGAGCTGGGCGAACTGGTGTCGCGCCTGCACTCGACCCGGCTCGATCGCAGCCGGCCGCTGTGGGAGGCGCACGTGATCGACGGCCTGGAGGGCGACCGCTTCGCGCTGTACACCAAGCTGCACCACTCGCAGTTCGACGGCAAGCGCGGCAACCGCGCGATGGCGGCGACGCGTTCGGACGACCCGCGCAAGCGCGGCCTGCCGCCGTTGTGGGGGGTCGACATGAGCACGCTGCCGCCGCTGCCGCCCAGCGCGCCGCCGGCCGCGAGCGCCGAGGCCAGCGGTTCGGACAAGTTCAAGGCCTGGAGCAAGGCCTTGCAGGAGGTCGCGGCGGCGCGGCGCAATAAGCCAGGCGAGGGCGTGGTCGGGCCCTACACCGCGCCCGAGTCGGTGCTGAACAAGCCGATCACCGCGCGCCGGCGCATCGCCACGCAGTCGCTGTCGATGGAGCGCATCAAGCGGCTGGGCCAAAGCGGCGACGCCACCGTCAACGACGTGTTTCTCGCGGTGTGCGGCGGCGCGTTGCGGCGCTATCTGCTCGAGCGCGACGCGCTGCCGCAGGCGCCGCTGATCGCGGCCGTGCCGGTCGCCGGCGAAGTCAAGGCCGACAGCGCCGCGGGCAACGCGGTGGGCCAGATCCTGGTGTCGCTGGCAACGCACATTGCCGATCCGCGCCAACGCTTCGAGGCCGTGGTGGCGTCGAGCAAGGCGAACAAGGCGCACATGCGCAACATGGATCCGGACGCACTGCGGCACTACACCGAGCTGTCGATGGTGCCGCAGATGATTCTGGCCAACACGGCGGTGGGGCACCGCGTGCAGAACTCCAACCTGCTGATCTCCAACGTGCCCGGGCCGCGCAAGCCGCAGTACTTCAACGGCGCGCTGGTCGAATCGGCCTGCGCGGTGTCGCTGCTGCTGGCCGGTCAGGCGCTGAACATCACCGGGCGCACCAACGGGCCTCATCTCGATGTGGGCCTGACCGCCTGCGCCGATGTGCTGCCCAGCGTGCAGCGGCTGGCGGTGTACCTCGGCGAGGAGCTGGGCGTGCTCGAGCGCGCGCTGGGCCTGCCGCCGCTGATTCCGGCACCGGCCAAGGCGGCTGGCCGGGCCAAGGCCGACCCGGCGTCGCGCAAGCCGGCGGCAAACAAAGCCGCCGCGAAGAAGACGGCGACGAAGAAGACGCCCGCGAAGAAGGCCGTGCCCGGCAAGACAGCCGCCAAGAAGACTCCAGCGAAGAAGGTGGCTGCGAAGAAGGCGGTTGCGAAGAAGGCGGCGAGCAAGACGCCGGCCAAGAAGGCCAGGACGGCCGCGCGATGAACGCGAGCCGGGCTGCCAAGGCCAAGGGCGGCAGCCCGACGCGTGAGCGCGTGCTCGACACCAGCTTGCGCCTGTTCAACGAGCAGGGCGTGCAGCACGTGACCACCAACCACATCGCCGAGGAAGCCGGCATCAGTCCGGGCAACCTGTACTACCACTTCCGCCACAAGGAAGACATCGTCGTCGCGCTGTACCGCCGCTACGAGATCAAGGCGGCCTCGGTGATGAACGTGCCCGATGCCAGCCAGGTCTCGATCGACGACCTGTGGCTGCTGGTGCACATGGCCTTCGAGGTGATCCAGGAGTACAGCTTCCTGTTCCGCGACCTGAGCGACCTGAACGCCGCCTTTCCGGCGCTGCGCCAGCGCTTCGTCGCCAACATCGAGCACAGCATCGAGCGCACCGAGGCCTACCTGATGGAGCTGGCTAGCGACGGCCAGCTCGACGCGACCACGATGGAGGTCAAGGCGCTGGCGCTGAACATGGTGCTGGTCAGCACCTACTGGCTCGCGCTGCAGGGCGTGCGCAACGACAAGGACGGCTCGCTCAGGGCGCGCGATGAAGACCTGCCGCGCGGCGTGTACCAGGTGCTGTCGCTGGTGACACCCTACCTCGAGGGTCCGGCACGGCTGTCCATGCGCCGCGAGGCGCGCCGCTACGCCGCCGGGTGACTGCTCTACAGCTCATCGGGGAGCATGCCTGCAACGAATGCGCAGTCATGCGCGGGAGTTCGGCTATGACTCTGGAAACTTTGTTGGATCGCGGCCCGCTGCGCCGTAGGATCATGCTTGCCGCCGGCCTGGCGGTGATGCTGCTGGCGGTGGTGCACCGGCTGTGGCCGGGCGACCCGATCGGCAGCGACTGGCTCGGATTGGCGCTGTACCTGTGTGGTGCCACCGTCACCGTGCTGACCGCATTGCCACGCCGCCGTGCGGTGGATCAAACTAAACGAGGCGCCGCCTGAGAGCGCTGTTTTTTTGTCGGATACTTAACTACGGAGACACGCATGGCCACCCGCAAAGACGCTGCCAAGACCCCCGCCAAGACTGCCAAGGACAAGGCCGACGCCAAGACTGGCAAGAGCGCCAAGACTGCCAAGGGCGCCAAGAAGAGCGACGGGGCGCAGCCGCTGCAAAAGGTCAAGACACTGTCGCACGACCTGCTGTTGGCCGGCATCGGCGCGTGGGTGAGCTCGCGCGACAAGAAGAAGTCCGACAAGGACAAGGGCCTGCCTGACTTTGCCACCTTGGTGCGCGAGGGGCGCAAGGCCGAGCCCGAGCTGAAGGCTTCGCTGCAAAAGACCTGGGACGAATGGAAAGAGAAGTCGTCGAGCTCGCGGCTGTCCAAGAGCGGTGACCAGCTGCGCGGCGTGTTCGACGAGCGGGTCAGCTCGGCGATCACCGGGCTGGGGCTGCCCACGCGCAAGGAGATCGATGCGCTCGAGGCCAAGGTCGACCGCTTGATGAACGAGCGCTCGGACGGGCGCGGCAGCAAGGCCGCAGCCAAGAAGCCTGCGGCCAAGAAGCCTGCGGCCAAGAAGGCGACCGCAGCGGCCAAGCGGGTTTCGCACACCACCGACAGCGGCGAGTCCGCCGCACAGGACGACCAATGAGTCCACGCCCGCACGCTCCAGCGGCAGCCGCCGCGGCTGCCAAGCCGCCGGCTGCCGTCGCGGCGCTGCTGGGCGAACACCAGTACCACGCGCTGCTGCTGAACGCGCTCGAAAAGCAGGTGGGCCTGCTCAATCAGGGTCTGGCGCCCGACATCGATGTGCTGTACGGCGTCATGCACTACATGACGAACTTCCCTGACCGGTACCACCACCCGCGGGAAGACCTGATCTTCGAGCGCCTGGCACAACGCGACGCATCGCTGCGGCCGCTGGTCGACAAACTGCAGGCCGGCCATCACGACATCGGCCGTGCGGGCGAGGAGTTGCTTGGGCTGATCGAGAACCACTGCGGTGCCGGCGCCAACTGCAGCGCCGCACCCGAACAACTGCGCGAGATCCGTGACCGGGCAAGCAGCTACATCGCCAACCTGCGGCGGCACATGGACATCGAGAGCGTGCAGCTGTTCCCGAAGGCGATCGCCGGGCTCGACGCGTCCGACTGGCGCGAGCTTGGCGCCGACATGCCGCCCATCGCCGACCCGATCTTCGGCGGCGAGGTGGCCGAGCAGTACCTGACGCTGCACGAACACTACGTGAAGGACGAGGCCCAGATCTCGATCGGACGCAAGGCCGCCCACCTGGCGGAGTTCGTCGCGTTGATCGAGGCGCTGAGTGCCATCTTCGGCGGCATGCACCGCATTCGCAAGGTGATCGGCGAGCACAACCGCAGCACCACCGCCGTCAACCGCAAGCTGTTCGCGCAATGGTCGCGCAGCAACGATCGCGAAGAACGCCGCGAGCTGATGAAGCACATCGCGCAGATGAACAAGGAGCGTGCCGCAGCGGTGCGCCAGCGCGTCGAGCAACTCTGGAGCGACGCGCGCACCTTGGCCGCCGATCCCTACGATCCGCGCCACGGCCCGCACGGGCCGCGCCTGTTGCGCCCGCGTCACCTCAAGGCCGAGGAGCAAAGCTGATGCCCAGCTGGCAGACCAACGCGCTGAACGTCGCGCTGCACCTGACCGTCAAGCGCATGATGGGCAGTTCCGGCTCGGTCGAAGCGACGCGGCGCTTCATCGAGTCGCGCCGCAGGCGCCCGGTGCCGCCGGGCTGCAAGATTTCCCCGGTGGCTTGCCACAGCTTTCGCGGTGAGTGGGTCACGTCGCGCCACTCCAGCGAGGCGCGCACGCTGCTGTACCTGCCTGGCGGCGGCTTCATGTTGCCGGCGTCAGCGCAGATCCCGTCGCTGGTGGCGCGCATCAGCCGGCATGCCGGCACACGCGGCCTGATCGTCAACTACAGGTTGGCGCCGGAGCATCCGTTCCCGGCCGGTCTGGACGACTGCCTGGCGGCGTACCGCCACCTGCTCGATCTGGGCACCGACCCGAAGAGCATCGTCATTGCCGGCGATTCCGCCGGCGGCGGCCTGACCCTGTCGACGCTGCTCGCGCTGCGTGACGCGGGCGACCCGCTGCCCGCCGCCGCCGCAGTGATTTCGCCGTTCACCGACTTCACCTTCGGCGGCGAATCGCGGGTGGAAAACGATCGCAAGGATCCGATCCTGTCGAACGCCGGCATGGAGCAGATGAACCGGATCTACCTGCGCGACGCCGCGCCCGACAACCCGCTGGCCTCGCCGGTGTATGGCGACTTTCGCGGCCTGCCGCCGATCCTGGCGCACGTCGGCAGCACCGAGGTGCTGCTCGACGACACCCGGCGCGTCGCGCAGCGTGCGCGCGCGCAGGCCGCGCAGTTCGAGGTCGAGGTCTGGGACGAGGTGCCGCACGTGTGGCACCTGTGGCGCTTCCTGCCCGAGGCGCAGCAGGCGGTGGCGCGCATCGGTGCGTTCATCCGCGAACACACGGCTGCGGCCGACATCACGGGCCAGGCCTACGAGCCGGACTTCTGCCCGAGCGAGCCCGAACTGCTCGAGCCCGAGGTGCTGGTGCCCGACGCTCCGGTGCCCGAGGTGCTGGTGCCGGTGGCGGTGCGTACGCCGGCGCGGCGCCGGCGGCGGGTCAAGCCTTTGCCTTGAGGCTGCTTGCGCCCAGCGCGTCGATGCGCTGGTTCATGAAGGCAAACCACAGCGGCGGCAGCAGCGCCAGCCACAGCATGCCGGTATAGCCGGTGGGCAACTGCGGACTGTCCGGGTGGTGGCGCAGCGCCACGTAGGGCACAGCCGGGTTGGCGTGGTGGTCGGCGTGGCGCTGCAGGTTGAACAGCCAGGCGTTGCTGACGCGCTCGGCGGCGTTCCAGGAGTGATGGTGCGTCACCGGCTCGAGCCGGCCGTCGCTGCCGCGCTGGCGCTGCAGCCCGTAGTGTTCTATGTAGTTCACCGCCTCCAGCAGCGACACCGCCACCAGCGCCTGCCCGGCGAAGAACGCCGCGCCGCGCGGCCCCAGCACCAGGCCGAAGGCCAGCAGCAGCGTCAGCGGCACGGCGGCATACCACAGCATCATGTTGTGCACCGACCAGCGCGGCAGTTCCTGGCGCGCGAGCCGTGTGGTCTCGAGGGCCCAGGCCGAGCGCCAGCCGCCGGGCAGCGCGCGCCACCAGAAGCGATAGAAGCTCTCGCCGCGGCGTGCGGTGGCGGGGTCGTCCTGCGTCGCCACGCGCGCGTGGTGGCCGCGGTTGTGCTCGATGTGGAAGTGGCCATAGCCCACGGTCATCAGCAGCGCCTGCGCCAGTGCGCGGTCCAGCCGTGAGCGCCGGTGGCCGAGCTCGTGCGCGATGGTGATGCCCTGGCCGCCGCTGACCAGGCCGATCGACAGCAACAGCCCCAGGCCCTGCCAGGCGCTGGTGTGCGGCTGCGTGAATTCCCACGCACCCCAGCCGATCAGCGCGCACTGCACCGGCAGCCACACACGCAGCGGCAGGTACAGCCAGCGGTCGTGCTGGGCCGCAGCGACTTGCGCGGCGGTCGGGTTGCTTTCGTCGCGCCCGGCCAGCAGGTCGATCACCGGCAGCGCGACCAGCACCAGCAGCGGCGTCAGCCAGTGGTTGCCCAGCAGATGGCCAAGCAAGGGCAACGGCAGCAGCGTGCCGAACAGGGCCAACGCACGCTGCATGCGTGCTGCGCTGCCCGTTGGACTCAAAGCTTGGCCAGGCGCCCGACTTGACCGGGCTCGAGCTGGCCGGCCTCGACCAGCGCCAGGATGGCATCGCGCAGCGACTCCTCGGCCGGGCGCCAGCGGATGCCCAGCTCGTGGACCACGCGCGAATCGTCGGTCGGCGGCGACTGTGTGAAGAACACCATCGACTCGTAGCTCAGATCGGCCTCGGGCGGCTTCAGGTTGGGCGCCTTGTCGACCACCCAGCCCATCGCGCGCAGCGCCCAGCCGGGCATGTTCTTGACCTCGAAGGGCTTGTCCAGCAGCGAGCCGTACAGCGCGGCCAGCGCGTCCATGTCGAGGTAGTGGCCGCCGCACATGTAGCGCCGCGGACCGCGGCCGCTGACCATCGCCGCGGCGTGCAGCGCGCCCAGGTCGCGCGCGTCGATCACCGACCACGCGGCCTCGCGCGTGGGCAGGCTGCCGGCGCGCACCTGCATCGCGATGCCGCTGGCCGCCTCGCCGCGCACCGACCCGGCGGCCGGGCCGACCACGCTGCCCGGGTAGGTGATGACCACCGGCTTTTCCTGATCCTGCAGCGAGCGCACGTAGCGTTCGGCCTCGGCCTTGCTCTGGCCGTAGGCGGTGGTCGAGTCGGCCACTGGCAAGTCGGGGTGCAGCACCGGCAGGCCGGGTTTCATCAGCGCGGCGATGCTCGACACGTAGATCACCGGGTCCAGGCCCAGTCGCACCGCGTTGCCGACCACGCAGCGCGTGCCCTGTGGGTTGTCCTTGCGCATGCGCTCGGCGTCCTTGGCCTGGGTCGAGACGAAGGCCGCGCAATGCAGCGCGGCATCGCAGCCGTCGAGTGCTTCGAGCACCGCGCGCTCGTCGGTCATGTCGCCGATGACGATCGGCGGCAGCTTCTTGATGCCCAGCGCGCCCAGCACCTCCTGCGCTTTTTCCTTGCTGCGCACCAGCAGCTTGACCTCATGCCCGGCATCGAGCAGCGCCTTGACGCTGTGCGCGCCGACGAAGCCGGTGGCGCCGGTGACCATCACCCGGCGCTTGGCGCTGCGGGCGCGGCGCGTTGCGGTCTTGGCCGCAGGCCGGGCCGCGGTCTTCGCCGCTGCCTTGGGTGTCGTCTTGGCCGATTTCTTGGCTGGTGCCTTGGCTGGTGCCTTGGCTGCCGTTCGGGTGCCCTTCTTGGCCGCAGGCTTCGCTGGCGTCTTGGCCGCTGTCTTGGCCGCGGTCTTGGTCGACTTCTTGGTGGCGATCTTGGTTGCGTTCATGCCGGTACTCCCAGGTCGAGCGTGAAGTCTGCCAGACGTGTGCGCAAAACGGCCAGTGCTTCGGCGTCGGTCAGGGTGCCGAGGTTCAGAGGGCTGACGGTCATCACGTCGCGCAGCACCATGCGGCCCTCGGTGGCCTCGTCGGCAAAGGCGTCGGGCTGCAACGCCGCATCGAGCAGCGCGATGCCCGGCGCCGCCGGCAACGGCTGCTTCGGGTGCGCGAAGCGGTCCATCGATTCGACGAAGCCCAGATGCCACGGCGACCAGTCGCCCACCCGGGTGATCGCCGCGCCCAGCACCCGCTCGCTGCGCGGCAGGTTGACGTTCAGACCCAGGCCGCGCGGCAACAGCCGGCTGGCCGAGCAAGGTGGCAGCGCCGAGCCCGCCGATCCGCCGCCGGCCGACGCCGCCAGCGCCGCGATGAGTGCGCTGAGCGCGGCCGCAACCGCGCGCAAGTCGGTCTCGCCGTAGGCCATGCTCAGCGCGATCGCCGCCACACCGCGGTGCAGCGCCACCTGCGCGGCGCCGACCACGCCCGAGAACAGGGTCAGCTGCCCCAGGCTCCAGCCGTGGTTGGGGCCGGCGACCATCAGGTCGAAGGGCCGCTCGCGGCCGAGCAGGTCCAGGCCGTGCAGCGCGGCCACCGCCGGCGAGCCGTCGACCGACCAGCTGTCGTTGTCGAGCGGGTCGCGCCGCACCTGGTGCGGCTGGAAGTAGTCGAACGACGCGGCCGCGCCCGGGCAGGCGCTGGCCGGGGCCGACACCACGACCTCGTGGCCGTCCGTGCGCAGCCGATCGCGCAGAACCTGCAAGGCGGCGCTGCCGATGCCGTCATCGTTGGTGAGCAGGATGCGCACGGTGCACCTTCACGAGGGGATTTCTGATCTGGCGCGCAGCGTAGGCAGCCCCGCTTGCCGCGGCATCGTCCGTTTGTGCGATTTGAGCGCGGCGCCGCGCGGGGAGCATCACGGCTTCGAGTTTCAGGAGGATTGTCACCATGTCGCTGCAAGGAAAGGCCGCCATCGTCACCGGTGCCGGCAAGGGCATCGGCCGCGCCTGCGCGCTGGCGCTGGCGCGCGCCGGCGCCGACGTCGCGCTGGCCGCACGCACCCAGTCCGACCTCGACGCGCTGGCGCGCGAGATCGAAGCACTCGGCCGGCGCGCGCTGCCGCTGGCCTGCGACGTCGGCAACGAGGACGCGCTGCGCCGCCTGGTGGCGCGCACGCACGAAAGCTTCGGCTGCATCGACGTGCTGGTCAACAACGCCGGCGGTGGCGGCCCCAACGACGCGCGCAAGGCCAGCGGCGCCGACTTCGGCCACATGCTGCAGTGGAACGTGGTGCCGGCCTACACGCTGATCCAGTTGTGCGCGCCGATCATGCGCGACGGCGGCTACGGCGCGGTGGTCAACATCTCGTCGGTGGCGGCGCGCTACGCGCAGCGCGGCTTCTCGGCCTACGGCGCGTCCAAGGCGGCGCTGAACCAGATGACGCGCAACCTGGCGCAGGACTTCGCGCCACACCTGCGCATCAACGCGGTCGAACCGGGCACGATCGAGACCGAGGCGCTGGCGCCGTACCTCACGCCCGAGCGGCGCGAGCGCATGGTTTCCACCACGCCGTTGCAGCGGCTGGGCCAGCCCGAGGACATCGCCAACGCGGTGGTGTTCCTGGCCTCGCCGGCGGCGTCGTGGATCACCGGCAAGGTGCTGGGCGTGGACGGCGGCGTCGAAGCCCCCAACTTCTGAGCGCGCGCCCTCGATGTCTTCTCCGATGACCGCGACCGCGGGGCGCGTGAGCGCGGCGCCCGCGAACTCAGCGCGCTGGGCGCTGCTGCTGCTGACCACGATCGCCACCGTGCAGTTCTTCGACCGCGCGCTGATGGTCGTGATCCTCGAGCCGATCAAGCGCGAGTTCGCGCTCAGCGATGCCCAGCTCGGCCTGCTGGCCGGGCTGAGCTACGCGGCGGCTTTCGCGCTGGCCGGCATTCCGCTGGGCTGGCTGGCCGACCGGCGCAACCGGCGCAACCTGCTGGCCGCGCTGCTGGCGCTGTGGTCGGGCATGGTGGCGCTGGCCGGCAGCGCCGGCAGCTTTGCCGCGCTGGTGGCCGCGCGCGTGGGCATCGGCACGATGGACGCCGGCGGCCAGCCGTGTTCGGTGTCGATGATTGCCGATCTTTACCCGCCGCAGCGCCGCGCCACCGCGGTGGCGGTGTTCTACATGGGCGTGCCGCTGGGCATGGCCGGCGGCTTCCTGTTCGGCGCGCTGCTGGCCGGCGCCTTCGGCTGGCGCACCGCGCTGTTCGTCGCGGCGGCGCCCGGCATCGTGCTGGCCGCGCTGCTGCTGCTGTTGCTGCGCGAGCCCCGGCGCGGCGGCAGCGAGGTCAAAGCGGGTGCGGCCCCAGACGGCGCCGCGCCGCCGCTGGCCGAGACGTTGCGCTTCATGCGCGGCCAGCGCGCGCTGCTGCACATCATCGCCGCGTCGGTGCTGGTGACCGCGGCCTCGTCGGCCATGATGTCGTGGATCGCCTCGCTGCTGATGCGCAGCCATGGCCTGGCGATCGAGCAGGTGGGGCTGGTCACCGCGATCTGCATGGGCGGCTTCGGCGCCGTGGGCACGCTGCTGTTCGGCATGGCGGCCGACCGCGTCGGCGCGCGCGACATGGCGGCGCAGCCGCGGCTGATGGCGCTGCAGGCCGCGGGCATCGCCGCCTTCGGCAGCGCGGTGTGCCTGTGGCCGGGCTGGCTGGGCGCGGCGGTGGCGCTGGCGCTGTTCGCCGCGTGTGTGGCCGGGCTGAACGGGCCGACCTACGCGCTGACGCAAACGCTGGTGCGCGTGCGCATGCGCGGCACCTCGATCTCGGTGCTGGTGGTGCTGCTGAACCTGATCGGCGTCGGCGTGGGCCCGACGCTGGCCGGCGTACTGAGCGACGCGTTTGCAGCGCGCTTCGGCGCCGATTCGGTGCGCTGGGCGATGGTGTGCGTGCTCGGCGCGTGCCTGCCCGCGGTATGGCTGTTCCTGCGCGCGGCGCGGGCCATGCCGCACGACCTGGCTCGGGCGCGGAGCTGAACCTCTGGGCGCACGGGCCTGACGGCGATGATCACCCTGCTCGACGACTACGCGGTCCACCAGACCCCTGAGCCGCTGAGCCGGCCCGCCACCAGCGACCGTAACTTCTACGACCGCTGGTTCTTCGCCGGCCACGCCGCCGACGGCGGCATCGTGTTCGAGGCGGCGCTGGGGCTGTACCCGCACCGGCGGGTGCTGGACGCGCACTTCACGCTGCTGGCCGGCGGCGTGCAGCACTGCTTCCATGGCTCGCGCCGCGCGCCGCTGGAGCGCACCGAGATGGCGGTCGGGCCCTTCGTGCTGACCATCGAGCAGCCGCTGCGCGTGCTGCGGCTGCAACTCGACGACGCGGCCAGCGGCCTGGCCTGCGAGCTGCGCTTCAGCGCGCGCAGCAGTGCGGCCGAGGAGCCGCGCAGCGTGCTCTACGACGGCGAGCGGTTGCTGATGCACACCACGCGCTTCACCCAGTTCGGGCGCTGGGACGGCTGGCTCGCGCTGCAGGGCCGTCGTTTCGAGGTCGCCGCCGTCAACGGCGTGCGCGACCGCTCCTGGGGCATCCGCCCCTGCGGCGAGCCCGAAGGCGGCGCGCCGCCGTCGCCGCCGCGCACGCCCACCGTCTACTGGGCCTGGGTGCCGCTGGCCTTCGACGACCTGTGCACGCAGTTCAACACCTTCGAAGACCCGGCCGGCCGGCCGACGCAACTGGCGGCGCATCGCCAGCCGGCCTACGCCGATGCGGCGCTGATCCCGCCGGGCTCCGACCCCGGCGAGCAGCCGTTCGCGCAGGCCAAGCTCGCGCTGCGCTGGAAGCCGGGCACGCGCCACCCCGACGGCGGCACGCTGACGCTGGCCGACGCCAATGCCGGCGCTGACGCCACGCCCTGGCGCATCGAGCTGCAGCCACTGGCCACCTTGCTGACCAAGGGCCTGGGCTACCACCACCCCGAGTGGGGCCACGGCCTGTGGAAGGGCGAGCTCGCGCTCGGCCACGAGCAGTTGCGGCTCGACGCGCTCGATCCGCTGGCGCCGGAAAACGTGCACGTGCACCAGATCGTGCGCGCGCACCTGAGCGGCCCGGTTGGCGAGCGCCACGGCGTGGGCATCCTCGAGACGATGTGCTTCGGCCCGCACGCGCCGTCGGGCTTCAGCGGCTTTCTCGACGGCGCAGGCCAAGGACCCCCGCGATGATCGACGACCTCGAAGACCTGGCGCGCCGCCTCGAAGCCTGGCTTCGCACGCAGCACCCCGAGCGGGCGCGGCTGACGGTGTCGCAGCTGAAGCGATCCGACGCCGGCTACTCCAACATCACGGTGCTGGGCGAGCTGCAGTGGATGCACGGCGGCGCCGCGCAGGCGGTGCGGATCGTGCTGCGCGTGCAGCCGCTGGCCAGCTCGGTCTACCCCGACTGCGACATCGTGCGCCAGTACCGCGTGATGCAGGCGCTGGCCGGCAGCGCGGTGCCGGTGCCGCGGCTGCTCGGCCTGGAGACCGACGCCGCGGCGCTGGGTGCGCCCTTCTTCCTGATGCAGCGCATCGACGGCCGCGTGCCCAGCGAGAACCCGCTGTACCACCTCGAGGGCTGGTTCCATGACCTGGACGAGGCCGCCTTGCGCCAGCACTGGTTCAGCGGCATCGACACCCTCGCGGCCATCACCCGACTCGACTGGCGCGCGCTGGGGCTGGATTTTTTGCAGCCGCCGCCGGGGCGCACGCCGCTGGCGCAGCAGCTCGCCTACTACCGCGACGCGGTGGCCTGGGCCGAGCGGCTGGGTCGGCCCTACCCGCACCTGCACGCGGCCTACGGCTGGCTGCAGGCGCACCAGCCGGCCGACGAGCCGGTGGCGCTGAGCTGGGCCGACGCCAAGCTCGGCAACTGCGTGTACCGCGACGGCCGTATCGTCGGCGTGCTCGACTGGGAGCAGGCTGCGCTGGCCAACCCGGTGGACGACCTGGCGTGGTGGCTGATGCTCGACGACTCGCTCAGCACCGGCTACGGCGTGCCACGCCTGGCCGGGCTGCCAAGCCGCGAGGAAACGGTCGCGCACTGGCAGCGCGCCAGCGGTCACTCGGCACGCGATCTGCCGTACTACGACGTCTTCGCCGCCTGGCGCATGGCCTACGT
>CALBTN010000457.1 GCA_937967345.1 uncultured Rubrivivax sp.
GGTACAGCGCGTCCTCGACCTCGATCGAGCTGATGTTCTCGCCGCCGCTGATGATCACGTCCTTGCTGCGGTCCTTGATCTTCACGTAGCGGTCGGGCTCGATCACCGCCAGGTCGCCGGTGTGGAACCAGCCCGCGTCGAAGGCCGCGGCGCTGGCCTTCGGGTTCTTCAAGTAGCCCTTCATCACGATGTTGCCGCGGAACATGATCTCGCCCATCGTGTTGCCGTCGGCCGGCACCTCGGCCATCGTCGCCGGGTCGAGCACGGTCATGCCTTCCTGCAGCGCGTAGCGCACGCCCTGGCGGCCGTTGAGCCGCGCCTGCTCCGACAGGCTCTCGCGCGCCCAGCCGTCGCGCTTGACCGCCACGCTGGCCGGGCCGTAGACCTCGGTCAGCCCGTAGACATGGGTGATGTCGAAGCCGAGCCTGGCCATGCCTTCGATCATCGCCGCCGGCGGCGCCGCACCGGCGACCATGCCGCGCACCTTGTGGCGGATGCCCTCGCGTTGATCGGCGGGCGCGTTGATCAGCAGGTTGTGCACGATCGGCGCGGCGCAGTAGTGGTCGGCGCCGTGCTCGCGCATCGCGGCCAGGATCGGTGCCGCCTCGACCCGGCGCAGGCACACGTGCGTGCCGCCGAGCATCGCCACCGTCCACGGAAAGCACCAGCCGTTGCAGTGGAACATCGGCAGCGTCCACAGGTACTTCGGGAAGTGCGGCATGGTCCAGGTAGCGGCGTTGCTCACTGCGTTCAGGTAGGCGCCGCGGTGGTGCGTGACCACGCCCTTGGGGTCGCCGGTGGTGCCGCTGGTGTAGCTGACCGCGATCGCGTCCCACTCGTCGGCCGGGCCTTCGAGCTTGGCCAGCGGCGCGTGGCGACCAAGCAGCGCCTCGTACTCGTGCGCGCCGAGCCGCTCGCCGGGGCCGCTGTATTCGCTGTCGCAGACGTCGATCACCACCGGCGTGCGGCCGTGCTCGGCCTTCAGGATGCGCAAGGCCTCGGCCATCACCGGCGCGAACTCGCGGTCGGTGATCAGCACCTCGGCTTCGCAGTGGTTCATCTGCCAGGCCAGCAGCGGCGCATCCAGCCGCGTGTTCAGCGTGTTCAGCACGGCATTCAGCGCCGGCACCGCGTAGTGCGCCTCGACCATCTCCGGCGTGTTGGGCAGCATCACGCTGACCGTGCTGCCGCGGCCGATGCCCAGTGCCTTCAACGCCGCGGCCAGCCGCGCGCTGCGCTCGCGGCACTGCGCCCAGCTGTAGCGGCGCGCGCCGTGCACTACCGCCGGCAGGTCGGCGAAGACCTCGGCGCTGCGCTCGACGAAGCTCACCGGACTCAGCGCGACGTAGTTGGCTGCGGTCTTGTCCAGATGCTGGTCGTAGATGCTCATCGTGCCCTCTGCGTTGCTCGTTGCATGCCGCCGGCGGGGGCCAGGGTCACGCGCGAACGCTCAGTTCTTGTTGGCTGCCAGCATGTAGTCGACCGCCATGTTCGACAGCGCGCGCACGCCGTAGAGCATGGCCGGCTCGTCGACATGGAACAGCGGCGAGTGGTTGCTCGGCGCCGTGTTAGGGTCTTCGTTCCTGGGCGTGACGCCGAGGTAGAAGAACATGCCGGGCGCCTCCTGCTGGTAGAACGAGAAGTCCTCCGACGCCTGCGACTTGGGCTGCACGCCGAAGTTGCCGGCGCCGGCCACGCGCTCCAGCGTCGGCGCCATCTGCGCCACCAGTTGCGGCGGGTTGACGACCGCGTTGTACAGCTCGACCACGCGCACCTTGGCTTTCGCCCCCGAGCTCTCGGCGATGTGCTCGGCCGTGGTTGCCAGCCGCTTGTGGATGTCCTTCTTCATGCCCTCGTCGTAGGTGCGGATGGTGCCGAGCATCGCGACCTTGTCGGGAATGATGTTCATGCGGTTGCCGCCGTTGATGGCGCCGATGGTCACCACGGCGGGCTCCAGGCCGATGTTCGACTGGCGGCTGACGATGGTCTGGATGCCGGTGATGATCTGCGCGCTGGCGACGATCGGGTCGATGCCGGACCAGGGGCGCGCGCCGTGGGTCTGCTTGCCGGTGACGTCGATCCAGAACTGGTCGACGGCCGACATCGCCGGGCCCGCGCGCCACGCGATCCAGCCCGACGGGTAAGCGCTCGACACGTGCAGGCCGAAGACCGCATCGACCTTGGGGTCGCGCATCACCCCTTCCTTGACCATCTGCTTGGCGCCCCAGATCTTCTCGCCGTCGGGCTCGAAGGTCGCCGGCGACTCCTCGGCCGCCTGGAAGATGAACTTCACGCTGCCCGGCAGCTGGTCCTTCATGCCGGCGAGCACTTCGGCCGTGGCCATCAGCATGGCGGTGTGCGCATCGTGGCCGCAGGCGTGCATGACATCGACCTCCTTGCCGAGGTAGACGCCCTTGGTCTTGGACGCAAAAGGCAGGTCGACCTGCTCTTTCACGGGCAGCGCATCCATGTCGGCACGCAACGCCACCACCGGCCCGGGCTTGCCGCCTTTGAGCAGGCCGACCACCCCGGTGACCCCGACGCCGGTCTTCACCTCCATGCCGAGCTTGCGCAAATGGTCGGCGACCAGGGCCGCGGTGCGCGTCTCCAGGTTGCCGAGCTCGGGATGCTGGTGAATGTCGCGGCGCCATGCAACGAGCTGCGGCTCTATCGCCTTGGCGCGCTCGTCGATCTGCGCATGCAGCGCCTGCGCCGCCGCAGTCTGGATGGCTGCGCCCGCAGCGCCCGCCGCGTTGGCGGCCTGCTGCGCCCGCACGATGCTCGCCGGCACGGCGCCCAGCGCCAGCGCGGCGCACACCGCCAGCGCGCAGCGCCGCATGCGATGGCGCTTGCCGGTGGCATGTTCGACTGGCGCCCGATGACCGTTCGTGCTCATCAACGTCTCCTTGCTCAGGGTGTCCAGCCGCGCAGGCGCTCGTCGAAGCCGCGCCATGCAAGTGACGAGACGCAGGCAATTCTAGGAGGCCTGAAGGAACGCAGAGCAGGACCGAGCAAGCTTGCCCGTGCCTTCACGCCCGGCGCGCGACCTGTCGAGCGCATGGCTTCGCGTGCGCGCATGGCGCCGACCTGCGCCGTCAGTTTGCTGCCTTCGCCGCCGCCAGCTCGAACACCGCGTAGCCGCCGACGCGGTACACCAGTGTCAGCCCGTGCACGTCGTCCTGGCGGTTGCCGATCAGCGGCAGCAGCCGCGCCACCAGCGTGCTGGCGCTGGCGTCGTCCTTCAGCGCGATGGCGCGCAGCCGGTTGTCCGGCAGCTTCATCACGCTGCAGGCGCTTTGCGCGCCCTCGCGCAGCCAACCGTGCACGCCGCGCACATAACGGTGCACGTCGCCCGAATCGGCGAAGTCCTGGAACGACACGCCGCGTTGCCGCGGGAACATCTCGCCCAGCAACACCAGGTCGCGCAGGTGCAGCACCACCACGCCGCCCTGCGGCGCCAGCGTGTGCCGCAGCTTCACGCCTTCGTCCTCGCCGGGTACCAGCGCGCGCGCGAAGGTGTCGAAGGCAGCAGTGGAACATCGGCAACGCCCACAGGTAGCGCGGGAAGTGCGGCATGGTCCAGGTAGCGGCGTTGCTGACCGCGTTCAGGTACGCGCCGCGGCGGTGCGTGACCACGCCCTTCGGGTCGCCGGTGGTGCCGTTGGTGGTGCTGACCGCGATCGCGTCCCATTCTTCGGCCGGGCCCTGCGGCTTTGCAAGCGGCGCGTGCGCGGCGAGCAGCGCCTCGTACTCGTGCGCGCCCAGCCGCTCGCCAGGGCCGCTGTATTCGCTGTCGCAGACGTCGATCACCACCGGCGTGCGGCCGTGCTCGGTCTTCAGGATGTGCAGCGCCTCGGCCAGCACCGGCGCGAGCTCGCGGTCGGCGCGTCTTCCAAGAAGGGCTTGTTCGGGTCGGTGCCCCGCGGCGCCAGTGCATCCAGCCATTCCTGCGGCGCGCGCCCGCCGTAGAAGGCACGCTCCTCGGCCTCGGCGGCCTCGCGGATGCGGCGCTTGCGCTGGGCATCGGTGATCACGCAGAAGAACCACGGCTGCTGGTTGGCGCCCGATAGCGCGGTGCCGGCGGCCAGCAGGCAGGCTTCGATCACCTCGCGCGGCACCTCGCGCGGCACCTCGCGAGCCGGATCGTCGTCGCGCACCGTGCGCCGCCGGGCGTGGCGGCGGTGCGGCCGTGGTCCGTGCGCGGTGTGCGCCTTCAGCCGGCCCAGCTCACCTTGCCGGTGGCCACGTCGTGCATCGCGTGCACGATCTTCAGCTTGCCTTCTTTCACCAGACCGGCCATGGTCGGGCTGCGGCTGCTCAGATGCGCGGCCGCGTCCTTGGCGTTCTGTTCGGCCAGACGTTGCACCAGCGCCTTGTCCTTGGACGTGGGCACGCCCTTGTAGTCCAGCGCCTTCAGCGACGGGCGGATCTGCTGCAGCACGCCGGTCAGGCTGCCCAGCTTGGCATCGTCGATCGCGCCCTTGACCGCGCCGCATTCGCTGTGGCCGAGCACCACGATCAGCTTGGCACCGGCCAGCGCGGTGGCGAACTCCAGGCTGCCGACGATGTCGGGGCTGGCGATGTTGCCGGCCACGCGCGCGACGAACATGTCGCCGATGTTCTGGTCGAAGACCAGCTCCGGCGGCACGCGGCTGTCGATGCAGCCCAGCACGACCGCAAACGGCGACTGCTGGGCCGCGGTGCTGCGCACCTGCTCGAGCAGATCGCAGTGCAGCGCCTCGCCCGCGACGAAGCGGGCGTTGCCGTCCTTCAGCCGCTGCAGCGCCTCGTCGGGGGTCTTCGCCGCTTGCATGTCCGGCGTGAAGGCCACGCAGCGGTCCTTGGCGTTCGCGATGCCGGCCAGCCCGGCGAAGGCAACCAGGCCGGTGAGGGATTGGCGACGGTTCAGCATGGGTTCTCCTTCGGTTGAATCGAAGGGGGCGACGGTACCACCGTGGCCTCAGCCGCTCGCAGACCGTCGACGCGCCGGTTCTTGACTGGCGCGCGCAGGAGCGCGCCGCCGAACTCGACCCGCGCGCAAGCGAATTTCGGGTGGCGCGGCACCCGGTGCCTGCTGCCGTGCCTTGCGCGGCGGGCCACCAGCGCGAAGTGTCCGCTCGCCTAAGACGCACTCGACGCGCGTTGTTCCGCGCCGCGCCGAACACTCAGGAGTTCCCGGTTTTGGGTCAATTCGGTTATCGTCTGATTCCAAAGACGGCGGCAGCATCGGTTGCAACCGGCCGGTGGCGCGGCAACGCTCGCAGCGTCCAGCGGCCAGCTCGCCAAGGTGGCGGTGCGGGCTTTGCAACACACGCGAGTCCACAGCAAGGCGGGAACAGCGTGCGATTCACGAGCAGGCGACTGATCCGATGCACCCTGCAGTCGCTGCTGCTGGCGCTGATCCTGGCCGCGGCGTTGGCGCAAGCGCAAGCCGAGAAGGCGGCACACGAGGCCCCTGACGCAAAGTGCATCTCCTGCCATGCGAAGGAAAGCGAGGCGATCACGGCCTCCAAGCACGGCGTCAGCGGTGATGCGCGCACGGCCGCCGCCCATGGCGCAACCTGCCAGTCGTGCCACGGCGCGTCGGTCGAGCACGCCCAGAGCCCGCGCGCAAGACCGACCATCGCGTTCAACCGCACGACGCCGCCCGCCGAACGCTCGGCGCCCTGCCTGAGCTGCCACCAAGACGCGAAGCTCATCCACTGGGACGGCGCCGCCCACGCGCGCAATGACGTCGCCTGCGACAGCTGCCACGAGTCGCATCGCGCGGCCGACCCGGTGATGGTGGCCTCGACCCAGGCCGGCGTGTGCTTCGATTGCCACAAGGACATGCGCGCGGCCACGCTGCGGCTGTCCACGCACCCGCTGCGCAGCGGCTGGATGCCGTGCTCGTCGTGCCACAACGCGCACGGGTCGGTGGGCGAAGGCGGCCTGGTGAAGGCCTCGGTCAACGAGACCTGCTACAGCTGCCATGCCGAAAAACGCGGGCCCTTCCTGTGGCCGCACCCGCCGTCGGCGGAGAACTGCTCGAACTGCCATGAGCCGCACGGCACCAACAACGCGCCGCTGCTGGCCAGCCGCCAGCCCTACCTGTGCATGCAATGCCACCTGACGCCGATGCACGGCAGCAACCTGTTCAGCGGCAGCAACCTGCCGCCGGCCACCGGCGGGGCGCAGATGCTGGGCGCGAGCTGCGCCAACTGCCACATGAAGGTACACGGCAGCAACCACCCGTCGGGTGCGCGGCTGACGCGCTGAGGCTCTCGGTACACGTACAGGCCGCATCATGAAACCCCTTGTGCTTGCAGTGACGTCGATCGCAGCAGCCGCAGGGCAACTGCTGTCGCCGGCCGCACACGCCGAGTCCGACGGCCTGCCGTCGCAGCCGCTGTTCCAGGTGCCGCTGTATGGCGGCGACATCGACACCACGCGCTGGTCCACGGACTACGTCGAGGCCGGCATCGGCTACAACGGCGTCAGCGGCGACAGCTACAAGTTCGGCCAGTTCACCGGCCTGTACCGCACCGGGCCTTGGGCCAACATCAACGGCCACAAGGCCGTGCGCGAAGACGACGGCCGCTACTACAGCCTGTGGGGCATCAACCTCGGCCTGCCGTCGCGCCAGCTCGGCGCCAGTTATGGCCAGCAAGGGCGTTGGGGGGCGAAGCTGGGCTTCGAGCAGCTCACCAACGCGCTGACCGACTCGGGCAGCTTCATCTTCCGCGGTCTGGGCGGCAGTTCGCTGTCGCTGCCGGCCGGGTTCAGCGGCATCACGGCCGGCGCCAGCCAGCCGCCGGCCAATGCGCCCGCCATCAAGCCGTTCCAGCAGGGCTACGGCGTGCGCCTGAACCGCGATGCCTTCACGCTGGGCGGCACCGGCGTGCTGGGCGGCGGCTGGGAGCTCAGCGGCAAGTACAACTACCAGGCGCGCTCGGGCTCGCGCATCAGCGCTGCGGTGCTGGGCACCGGCGGCGGCAACGCGCGCGCCGCCACCGTGCCCGAACCCATCGACGACAACACCCAGCAGTTCGAAGCGGCGCTGCAGTACGCGTCGGAGAAGATGCAGTTCAGCGTGGGCTACTGGTATTCGCGCTATGCCAACGACCACGACGCGCTGACGTGGCAGAACCCCTTCGGCTTCGTCAACGGCTGGTCCGCCGGCGCGAACACCGGCTTTCCCACCGGCTTCGGGCGCAACTCGCTCGAGCCCGACAACAGCTTCCAGCAGGTCAAGGCCGACTTCGCCTACAACTTCAGCACCAGCACGCGCGTGGTCTCTGCCTTGCAGTACGGCAGGGCCGAGCAGGACCAGGGCTTCCTGCCCTACACCATCAACGTCGCGCCGCAGGTGGTGCCGGGCCTGGCCGTGCCGATCGGGCTGCCGCGCTCGTCGCTGGACGCCAAGGTCGACACCACGCTGTTCGACCTGACGTTCACGACGCGGCCGCTCGAGCGCGCGTTCCTGAAGCTGAAGTACAGCTACGACCAACGCGACAACAAGACCGCGTCCAGCCAGTACCTGTACGCCGCCGGCGACGTGCTCGACCAGCCCGCCGTGCCGCCGGGCCAGACGGCCAACGACGTGGCCGCCAACCAGATCCGCACCAACCTGCCGGTGGGCACGACGAACAACAAGTTCCTGGTCGACGCCGACTATCGCCTGGCGCGCGGCTTCAAGCTGCGCGGCTGGTACCAGTACACCGCGACCGACTACGAAGTCGCACACCAGCGCTCGCGCGCCGACTCCGACCTCAACCGGGTGGGCGTCGAGCTCAGCTCGCGCGCCAACGAGGCCTTCAACGGCAACCTGAAGTACATCTGGGACCGGCGCCGCGGCGCCGACTACACGATGAACGCCTCGTATGCCGCGTCCTTCACGCCGGCAACCCAGGCCAACACGCCCTTCCTGCAGTTGCCCACGCTGCGCTACTTCAGCGATGCCGACTACACGCAGGACCAGATCAAGGCCACGCTCGTCTACACGCCCTTCGAGCCGCTGTCGGTGCAGCTGCAGGCCGACTGGTGGAGCCGCGACTACCAGGGCCCCGACTGCGGCGGGCCGAACGACCAGTTGTTGCTGCCGTCGGTGGTGCTGCCGGCGCAGTGCCAGGGGCTGACCAAGGCCACCGGGCAGACCTATACCCTCGACGGCCAGTACGTCTTCGCCCACGACTGGCGCTTCAACGCCTTCTACACCTGGGCGCGCATCACGCAGGACCAGGCGGGCCGCGCGTTCGCCTCGGTAGCCACGGGCACGGCCAACGCGGGCTTCGCCGGCGACCCCACGCGCAACTGGGTTGTGGACTCCAAGACCACCGACAACACCGTGGGGCTGGGCCTGAAGTGGACACCCTGGGGCGCCGCCTACGACCTCGGCTTGCAGTACCTGTACAACCAGGGCCGCACCGCGATCGAGACCTTTGCCGGCGCGTCGCTGGCGCCGCCGGGCGCACTGCCCGACGTCGATGCCCGGCTCAACTCGCTGCAGCTGTACGGCAAGTGGCAGTACTCCAAGCAGCTGGCGATCCGCGCCAACTACGGGTACCAGAAGCTGTCCACCGACAACTGGTCCTACGACAACGCCAGCGCGACGTCCAGCAACGGCGTGCTGCTGGCCGGGCAGTCGTCGCCCAACTACCGGGCCAACGTGATCGCCATCACGTTGACCTACTCCGGCTGGTAGCCCCGGCCACATCCCACGAGGCTCTGCGATGAAACTTCCGATCTGTGCCGCTGCCGTCGTTGCCGCGCTGCTGCCCCTGACCGCTGCAGCCGACGCCAGGCTGGCGCAGCGCAACAACTGCACCAACTGCCATGCGATCGACGAAACCGGGCGCCAGGCCAGCTCGATGTCGTTTCCCGAACTGGCGCGAAAGTACGGCCACCTCGGCGAGGACCAGATCGTCAAGCAAGTGCGCGACGGCTCGGCGGGGCACCCGCCGGTGCGCGGCAACGAAGCACAAACGCGCGACATCGTGCGCTGGATGCTCACGCTGAAGTGACGCCTCGGGACACGGCAGCCCGGCTTTGCAATTCGCTGGCCGGCGCCGGCGGCGGGCGGTCCCGCATCGCACCTGCCGGCCCGCGCAGCGTCAGCAACGCGCGCCTGCGGGCTCGACCGCTCATGCGTGACGCTCCACGAGCAGCAACACGTCGGCAACGCGCGCCTGCGGGCTCGACCCCGGCACGCTGTGGCCCGGCGGCGCAACGCGCCGCCGACTCGGTCGGAGTCGGCCATCGCCGCGGCTCACCGCGCCCGATCGGCTGGACGCGTTGCAGGTGCTGGTGTGCTCCAATGCCGCCGCGCCGCTTGGTGGCGCGCCGCTGCCCTCGGGTGGCGACTCGATAGGCCGCCGATCCGGCGCGCCGCGGCAGGAAACTTGGTCTAGAGGCCGGTCAATGCAGTCAAACTTCGCGCGCGGTGCAGTCTGGATGGGCGTGTACCTGTTCTTCGTGCTCGCACCGCTGCTGGCACTGCTGCTGGGCGACCTGCCGCGGCCGCGCGATTTCTGGATCGAGCTGTCCGCGGCGCTGGGCTACGCCGGCCTGGCGCTGATGGGGCTGCAACTTGGGTTGACCGCGCGCTTTCGCTTCGTCACCGCGCCCTGGGGCGAGGACGTGATCTACCACTTCCACCGCAACATCTCGCTGGTGGCCTTGGCGCTGGTGGTGGCGCACCCGATCCTGATCTTCGCCGTGCAGCCGCACCGGCTGTGGCTGCTCAACGTGTTCGAAGCGCCGCCGGCCGCGCTGTGGGCCGCGGCATCGACCTACTCGCTGATCGCGCTGGTGGTGATGTCGCTGTGGCGGCTGAAGCTGCGGCTGAGCTACGAGTGGTGGCACGGCACGCACATCGTGCTGGCGGTGCTGTCGGTGCTGGCCGGCGTGGTGCACATGGTGATGTGGGGCTTTTACCTCGGCGATCCGGTCAAGCGCGCACTGTGGATCGGGCTTGCCGTGCTGTGGGTCGGCTTGCTGGTGTACGTGCGCGTGTTCAGGGCGCTGTTCGTGCTGCGCCGGCCCTACCGCGTGACCGAAGTGCGGCCCGAGCGCGGCCAGTCCTGGACCCTGGTGATGAAGCCCGAAGGCCACGAGGGCTTGCGCTTTCGGCCCGGGCAGTTCGCCTGGCTGAGCCTGTGGGGCAGCGCGTTCAAGATCACGCAGCATCCGTTTTCGTTTTCGGGCAGCGCGGCCGCGCCCGACGGCCGGGTCGAGATCACGATCCGCGAGCTCGGTGACCACACCCGGCGCATCAGCCAGGTCGCCGTCGGCTCGCGCATGTACATCGACGGCCCCTATGGCGCCTTCACCAGCGGCTGCCCGTCCGACACGCAGGTGCTGATTGCCGGCGGCGTGGGCATCACGCCGATGATGAGCATCATCCGCACCCTGGCCGACGAAGGCGACAAGCGGCCCGTCATCTTGCTCTACGGCAGCCGCGACTGGGATTCGATCACCTTCCGCGAAGAGCTCGAGGCGATCCAGCCGCGGCTGAACCTGAAGGTGGTGCACGTGCTGTCGGATCCCCCACCCGGCTGGGCCGGCGAGACCGGCTACATCGATGCCGCGGTATTGCAACGCAACGTGCCGGCACCGCATGCCGCGAACGAGTACTTCATCTGCGGCCCCGACGTGATGATGGACGCCGTCGAGACGGCGCTGGCCGCACTGCAGGTGCCGATGTCGCGCTACCACTCCGAACGCTACAGCTTTGCTTGAGGCCACCCCCGATGAAACGCCTGCTCGCTGATCGTCTCGTCATCGCCACCGCCGCGGTGGTGGTGGCCGTGTCCGTGCTGTTCGCCTACCTGCGCGTCGCCGGCTGAGCGCGCCCGAGCCGCGGCCGGCGGCCTGTCGCGCCTCGCTGCCGCCCGAGCGGCGCGTGCTGCTCGACCGCTACGAGCTGGCCGACGTGGCGATGAAGGTGGTCGGCGTGGGCAGCGTGGGCACGGTGTGCGCGGTGGCGATGCTCTTCGCCGCCGAGGACGACCCGCTGTTCCTGCAGCTGAAGCAAGCGCGGCCGTCGGTGCTGGCGCCGCACGTGAACATCGAGGCCTTCGCCACCGAGGGCGAGCGCGTGGTCTTGCCAGCGGCTGATGCAGGCCTCGTCCGACCTGTTCCTGGGCCACCTCCTGGGCCACCCGGTGTCCACGCAGCGCACGCACCTGTACGTGCGCCAGCTGCGCGACGTCAAGGTCAAGCCGCAGGTCGAGCTGTTCCGGCCGCGCCAGATGCGCGACTGCGCGCGCCTCACCGGCTGGGCGCTGGCGCGCGCACCTGCACGCTCGGGCGACCCGGCGCTGCTCAGCGGCTACCTCGGCGGCGGCCAGGCGCTCGCCGAGGCGCTGGGCGAGTTCGCGCTGGCCTACGACAAGCACAACGCGCTCGACCACGAGGCGCTGCTGCAGGCGCTGCGCCAGGGCCGCGTCGAGGCACACTTCGAGGACGACTGACGGGCATCCAGCGGCGCCACCGCACCGCAGCGCGATGACGAAGCTCCCCGCCCCGATCACGCCGCGCCTGGCCGCGGTGTGGGCGGCGTTCTGCCTGCTGATGCTGCTGGTCGGGCTGCAGGAGCGCTGGTACGCCGGCGCACCGCTGTGGCCGTGGCCGCTGTTCTACGAGGCCTCGTCGCTGCTCGTCGCGACCGCCCTCGCCGCCTGGCTGTGGCGCCGCAGCCCGCGCGACGACCCCTGGCTGGGCCGGCCGGCGTCATGGTTCTGGCGCGTGCTGCGCCTGACGCCGCTGGTGGCGCTGGGCTTCGTCGCGCTGCTGTACGGCGTGCGCCACGCGGTGCGCGCGGCCTTCGGGCTGGACTACCCGCACCAGCCCTGGGCCGAAGTGCTGGCCTACGAGAGCCTGAAGTTCACGGTCTTCTACCTGCTCTTCGCCGGCGCCAGTTACGCGCTGCGCTCGCACCAGGCGCTGGCCGCCGCGCAGTTGCGCACCGAGCAGCTGCAGCGGCTGTCCAGCGAAGCGCGGCTCGAGCAGCTGACGCAGCAGATGCAGCCGCACTTCCTGCACAACACGCTGAACACCATCGCCGCGCTGGTGCACGACGACCCCGACGCCGCCGACGCCGCGCTGCTGCGCCTGTCGCAGCTGCTGCGCGCCGCCACCGGCGCCGCGCGCCGGCCGCTGCACCCGCTGGCCGACGAGCTGGCGCTGGCGCGCAGCTACGCCGAGCTGATGCAGCAGCGCTTCGGCGCGGCGCGTGTGCGCTTGAGCTGGGACATCGGCGCGCTGCCGCCCGTCGACGTGCCGGCGCTGTCGCTGCAGCGTTAGCGGTAAGCGCGCGGCGTTCTTCCTTCGAGTCGAGCCGCCTCGAACAATGCGCTCATGTGCAACGACACGAGGGCGATGCGATGAGCGAGGTCAAGCGCAGGCGGCTGGAGCTGTCGAGCTGGCGCGAGGCGATGCGCCGCTTCGACGCGGCGGGGAAGTCGGTGCAGGCGTTCTGCGCGAGCGAGGGGCTGAGCACGACGAGCTTCTACCGCTGGCGTGAGCGGCTGGATGCCGAAGTCGGCGCGGCAAGGCACGGCACGGTGGCGGCGGTGCACGCGCGCTCGACCACGGACTTCGTCGATCTGGGCAGCTTGCTGGGCGGTGGCGCCGGCGCGCTCGAGCTGAAGCTGGATCTGGGCGGCGGCGTGTTGCTGACGCTGTCGCGGCGCTGATCGGGGGTAGCAGGCGATGTTCTTCCCCGAAGCGCGCGTGCGCGTGTACCTGTACGGCCGCGCGGTGGACATGCGGCGTTCCTACGACGGGCTGTACGCGATCGCGCGAGCGGCCTTCGCGGGCGATCCGACCGGCGGCGACCTGTACGTGTTCGTCAACCGACGCGGCTCGCAGATGAAGGTGCTGTACTTCGATCGTAGCGGCTGGTGCGTTTGGGCCAAGCGGCTGGAAGCCGGGCGCTTCATCGGCGACTGGGCGCGCGCAGCCACGCGCGAGATCGACTGCACGCAGCTGAAGATGCTCATCGAAGGCATCGAGCCTGCGCGCTGCGCCAAGCGCTATCGCCGCGGGGGCGATGCGTGAAGACCTCGGAGCCGAAGAGGGTCTGCAGGTCGGTTGCGTCGAAGGGCAGACGGCGCTTCTTGCGCTTCTTGGCGCCGCTTTCCTTCACGCCGAGCGTGCCGGCCGCAGGGTTTACGCTCAATACGTGTTTGCCGACAGCAATCTTGTAGATGCCCCGGATTTTGGTCAGGCGCTCGTTGAGCGTCGGCACTTCGAGGCGAGGCCGCATGTCCTCTACGAAGGCGGTCATCAGTTCGGGCGTCACGTCGCCCGGCATCTGCACGCCCTGGGTTGCGGAAAAGCGCCGCAGGTCGCGCCACGCGGTTTGCGAGGCGAGCGTCGTCGGCGTCGGGCGGTTGTCAACGTAGTCGCGCCACGTTGCGAAAACCTTGTCCCATGTCGGCAGGTCCGGGTCCACCGCCACCCGCTCCGGTGCGATGACATGCAGCGGATGCACCGCCGTGGGCGCGACCTTGTCCGTATCGACGATGTCACCGCGCTGCCGGGTGAGTTGGTGGTCGAGCGTTTCGACGACGGTGCGCAGGAAGGCGTAGCTGGCGCGCTTGGCCTCGTCCTCGTCGGGATTGAAGTCGAGCCCGCAAAGAAACAAGAAACCATGGAGCGCCGGGAAGATGTTCAGGCTCTTGCCCTGCGCGAGCATGCGCCCGAGTTCGGCGCGCTGCGTGGTGAGCTGCTCTCCGAGCTCGTCGAACTCGGCATCGTCGAGCCCGGCCTGGCGACGGCTGTCGTCGTTCTGCAGGACCTGGCGCACCCAGAACTTGGCGACCGCCTCCAGTTGCTCATCGTCCAGCTTGGAAATGCGCTTGGCAGCCAGGGAGGCCCGGCTCAACTCCAGTTCCTGGCGCTTCTGCCGGAACTCGATGTCGATGCGCGTGTTCTCCGCTCGCGCCAGTTCCTTGGCTGCGCCACGGTCGGACGTGCCCAGGCTGCGCACGACGTGCTCTTGATGGGAGGGGTACGCCGCGCGAACGGCGGCGGGGATACGGCGACGCACGTACAGATTGCCGTGCTTGCCGCGTGCATAAACGTTTTCGGAAACTACTCTCAAGGTCTGCTCCACAAGGGGTTGTGTGACAGACCGTGTAGCAACCGGCTGTTTAGCCTAAAGCGACAAGGCCTTGATTCCTAAGGAAATCAAGGCCTTGTGCGTACAACTAGAGTTCTTTGGGGTGGCTGATGGGACTCGAACCCACGACAACAGGAATCACAATCCTGGACTCTACCAACTGAGCTACAGCCACCGCCGAAGCGCGGAATTATAGTCTTCGCCAGCCACGCGACTTCAGCGTTCAGGCGCCGACCCGGCTGCGGCTGCAGCGGCCGGCTTGATCACCGCGTTGTGACGGGCCTTCAGCGCCGCCAGGTAGGCGTCCATCTGCGCCGCGGCGGCGGCTTGGGCGTACTGGTCTTGAAGCGTTCGCGCGCTGGCCAGCGCCGGATCGGGTGGCAGCACCTGCATCACCTTGCCAACCCAGTAGCCCTGCTCGCCCAGGTCGACGCCGAGAGGCACCGGCAGCTTGCTCGCATCGGCGGCCAGCACCGCATCGATGACCTGGCTGGGCTGCTCCTGCGAACTCATGCGCCCGATGGCCGCGCTGTGAGGCAGCACCATCGCGGCATCCTGGCGAAGCTGCGCCAGCAGCGCCTGGCCTTCCTTGCGCGCCAACGCCGCCGCCTGCTCGGCCGCCAACCGGTCGCGTACCCGATCCTTGACCTCGGCCAGCGGCAAGGTGCGCGCCGGCAGGTATTCGACCACGCGCGCCGACGCCAGCTGGTTGGGGCCGACTTCCACCGCATCGGTATTGCGCTTGTTGCGCAAAGCATCGTCGGCGAACACCGCCTCGAGCAGCTTGGCCGAGGCCAGCGCACCGGTCGCGCCGGCGGCCGGCGTGCGCTGCACCAACGCGCTGTGCTTTTCGAGCTTCAGCTTGTCGATCACCGGCTGCAGGCTGTCGGATTGCTCGTACACGGTGTTGGTGAACTGCTCGGCCGCTTCGGCGAAGCGCTTTTGCGCCAGTTGCTTCTTCACCTCGGCCTCGATCTCGGCGCGCACCTGCTCGAACGGCCGCTTCTGGCCACCGCGCACACCGGTGAGCTCGATGATGTGAAAGCCGAACTCCGACTCGACCACGTTGCTGATTTCGCCCTGCTTCATCGCGAACACCGCGTCCTCGAAGGGCTTGACCATCGCGCCGCGGCCGAAGTAGTCGAGATCGCCGCCACGCTCGGCGCTGCCGGGGTCGTCGCTGTTCTTCTTTGCCAGTTCGGCGAACTGCGACGGCGACTTGCGCAACTGCTCGAGCAGCGCATCGGCCTTGGCGCGCGCTTTCTGGCGCTCGGCGGCCGACATGTCCTTGTCGGCCTTGATCAGGATATGGCTGGCGCGGCGCTCTTCGGCGGTCGTGTAGCGGCTGGCGTTCTCGGCGTAGAAGCGCTGCAGTTCCTCGTCGGACACGCTCACGCCCTTTTGCAGCGTCTGCAGGTCGAGCACCACGTACTCGATACGGGCCTGCTCGGGCGCACGAAACATCGCCTCGTTGGCCTTGTAGAAGGCCTCGATCTCGGCCTCGCTCGGGTTGACCTTCGCGTGCAAGGCCTGCGCGTCGAAGCGCTGGTACTGCACCTGGCGGCGCTGCAGCAACGGGTCGAACGCCAGATCGACCACCGCCTTCGGCGCGATCGCGGTCGCGCCGATGCCTTGCAGCACCTGGCGCATGGCCAGATCCTGGCGCAGGCTTTGCGCGAACATGTCCGAGCTCATGCCCTGGGCGGCAAGCAACTCGCGATTGACGCTGCCATCGGGGTTGCGCAGCGCGGCGAACTGCGGATCGGTGGCAAACACGCGCTGCAGCCGATCGTCGCTCACGCCCAGATGCATGTCGGCAGCCGCCGCCAGCAGCACGCGTTCGCGCATCAGGCCGTCGAGCGTTTGCGCGCGCACCGCCGGAGTGTCGAGCAACTTGACGTCCACCGTCGGCATCTGCTGGCGCACGCGCTCGATGTTGCGCTGGTGTGCGGCATCCCACTCGGCCTGCGTGATGTTGTGGCCAGCCACTTCGGCGACCTTGCTGTTGCCGCCATCGGTGAAGCTGGAATAGCCCTGCACGCCGAAGAACACGAAGGACGGAAACACCAGCAGCACCAGAATGCCCTGGAAAAGCCGGGTGTGCGTACGGACGAAATCGAACATGCTGAACCTTCGGTGCTCATCGGCCGCCGTGGTGCCGCCGACATTGGCCGCGAACAAAGAAAGAAGGCGAACGCTGCGGTTCGCCTTCGATCGACAACGCCAGTATTGGTTGCTCGCGCGGGCCAACGACGGCGCTACGGCAGCACCATCGCGATGGCGCCAATTCTACTGCCGGCCGAAACGCCGGCCACCGGTCAGGGCCGATGGTGGGTGCTGAGGGGCTCGAACCCCCGACCTACGCCTTGTAAGGGCGCCGCTCTACCAACTGAGCTAAGCACCCTGCCGGGTGCCGCGCGCGCGGCTTACTTCAACGCGTCGCGCAGCGCCTTTCCGGGCTTGAACTTCGGCACCTTGGCGGCCTTGATCTTGATCGCCGCGCCGGTGCGCGGGTTGCGGCCGGTGCGCGCTGCGCGCTTGGTGACGGCGAAGGTGCCGAAACCGACGATGGTGACACTGCCGCTCTTGCGCAGCGTGGTCTTCACGCCGCCGACGATGGCATCCAACGCCCGCGCCGCCGCGGCCTTGGAGATGTCGGCCTGCGCCGCGATGTGTTCGATCAGATCCGCCTTGTTCATTCGGTGGCCCCTCAAGCTCGGTGTTCGAAGATTCTTGTTCGGCGGCAGTCGCTCGTGCAGGGTCGAAACGACGCGCAAGCCCTGCGCAGAATTACAGTCTTGCGCCCAGGCAGTGTCAAGGCCGGCGCGGGATTCTATTCGTGACCACTGTGCGAGCCGGCGTGCCACAGATCACGCCGCCGCGACGATCCGCGCCAACGCGCTGCCGACATCGGCCGTTCCCGCACTGCCGCCGATGTCCGCGGTGCGCGGCGCCTGCGGGTCCGACAGCAGCGCCTCGATCGCGCCGACGATGGCGTCGTGCGCGTCGCTGTGGCCGAGAAAATCGAGCATCAGCGCGGCCGACCACACCATCGCGATCGGGTTGGCGATGCCGCGCCCGGCAATGTCGGGCGCCGAGCCGTGCACCGGCTCGAACAGCGACGGCCACTGCCGCGTCGGGTTGAGGTTGGCCGACGGCGCGATGCCGATGGTGCCGGCGCAGGCCGGGCCCAGGTCGGACAGGATGTCGCCGAACAGGTTGCTGGCCACGACCACGTCGAAGGCCTGCGGCCGCTGCACGAAGTGCGCGGCCAGGATGTCGATGTGGAAGCGATCGACGCTGACCTGCGGGTAGGCCTTGGCCATGGCCTCGACGCGCTCGTCCCAGTAGGGCATGGTGATCGAGATGCCGTTGCTCTTGGTGGCCGAGGTGAGCTTGCGCCGCGGCCGGCGCAGTGCCTGCTCGAACGCGAACTTCAGCACGCGGTCCACGCCGATGCGCGACATCACGGTTTGCTGCATCACGATCTCGCGCTCGCTGCCTTCGTACATGCGCCCGCCGATGCTCGAGTACTCGCCTTCGGTGTTCTCGCGCACGATCAGCATGTCGATGTCGCCCGGGCCAAGCGCGCGGCCCTGGCAGTCGACCAGCGGCGAGCGGATGCCCGGCATCAGCCGCGCCGGACGCAGATTGACGTACTGGTCGAATTCGCGCCGGAACTTCAGCAGCGAACCCCACAGCGACACGTGGTCGGGCACGGTGGCCGGCCAGCCGACCGCGCCGAAGAAGATGGCCTCGTGGCCGCCGATACGGTCCTTCCAGTCGGGCGGCATCATCTGGCCGTGCCTGGCGTGGTGGTCGCAGCTGGCGAAGTCGAAGTGGTCGAGCTGCAGCCCGATGCCGAAGCGGCGCGCCGCCGCGTCGAGCACGCGCAGGCCCTCGGGCATGACCTCCTTGCCGATGCCGTCGCCGGCGATGACCGCGATGCGATGCTTGCTCATGCCTTGATCTCCTCGGGCGGCGCCGCGCGCACCGCGCCGTAGCGCACCACCAGTGCAACGCCCAGCGCCGTCAGCGCCAGGCCGGCCAGCACCAGCGGCGTCAGCGGTTCGTCGAACAGCGCCCAGGCCAGCACCGCGGTACATGGCGGCACCAGGTACATCAGGCTGGCCACCCGGGTGGCCGCGCCGCGCTGCACCAGCATGTACAGCAGCGAACTGCCGCCCAGCGACAGCACCAGCACCGACCACGCCATCGCCACCAGCAGCTGCGGCGCGGTGCTGACGACCTCGGCCTCGAACAGCGCGAAGGGCAGCACGACGATGAACGCCGCCGCCAGCTGCACCGCATTGGCGCTGCGCACGTCGCACGCTTTGACGAAGCGCTTCTGGTACAGCGTGCCGATGGTGATCGCCAGCAGCGCAAGCAGGGTCAGGGCCAGGTTCGAAGCGGTGATCTCGCCCTGACCGAGCTTGTCCCGCACCACCAGCACCAGCCCGCCCAGGCCAAGCGCCAGGCCCAGCCATTGGCGCGCCGCGATGCGCTGCTCGGTGCCGGCGGCCGACACCCACAGCGCGGTCAGCACCGGCTGCAGGCCGACGATCAGCGCCGACGTGCCGGCGCCAATGCCGAGCTTGATCGCGCCCCACACGCCGCCGAGGTAGCCCGCGTGCATGAAGGTCCCGGTCACCGCCAGATGCAGCCATTGCCGTCGACCCTGCGGCCAGGCGGCACGCGACAGCAGCACCCACAGCACGAAAGCCAGCACCGACAGCGCAAAGCGCCAGGCCAGGAAGCGCATCGGCGGCGCATGCGGCATGCCCAGGCGCGCCACCACGAAGCCGGTGCTCCACAGCAGCACGAACACCGCGGGCATCGCAGCGTCCAGTGCGGCGGACTGCGGCCCGCCCATCGGCAGCTCAGCGTGCCGCCCGGGAGTCATCGCGCCTTGGCGCGAATCTCGGGCATCGCCTTGCGCATGTAGTACACCATCGACCAGATCGTCAGCACGCACGCCGCGTAGATCAGCCCGGTGCCCCAGATGCGGGTATCGACCACGCCGAACAGCGCGTTGTCGAACAGCAGGAACGGAATGGCCACCATCTGCGCCATCGTCTTGGCCTTGCCGATCATGCTCACCGCCACGCTGCGCGACGCGCCGATCTGCGCCATCCACTCGCGCAGCGCCGAGATCGCGATCTCGCGCCCGATGATGATGAAGGCGACGAGCGCGTTCACGCGGTCGAGCTGCAGCAGGATCAGCAGCGCCGCGCACACCAAGAACTTGTCGGCCACCGGGTCGAGGAACGCGCCGAAGGACGAGGTCTGGTTCAGCCGGCGCGCCAGCCAGCCGTCGAGCCAGTCGGTTGCCGCGACCACGATGAACAGCCAGGTCGCCAAGGCGTTGCGCGTGGCCACGTCCAGCGGCAGGTAGAACACGCCGACGATCAGCGGGATCGCGATGATGCGCGCCCAGGTCAGCAGCGTCGGGATGGTGAAGAACATCGCCCCATTGTGCCGCGCCCCGGGTGGCCCGGGTCGGTCCGGCGCCGGCTCAGTGCAGCGCGCGGTAGATCGCCTCGGCCAGATCGCGCGAGATGCCGTCCACGCCGGCCAGGTCGTCGACGCCGGCATCGGCCACGCCGCGCACGCCGCCAAAGCGTTGCAGCAACGCGGCGCGCTTCTTCGGCCCGACGCCCGGAATGTCCTGCAAGCGGCTGGCGCCGGTGCGCACCCGCGCCCGGCGGGCGCGCATGCCGGTGATGGCGAAGCGGTGCGCCTCGTCGCGGATCTGCGCCACCAGCATCAGCGCGGCTGAATCGCGGCCCAGTGCCACCTTCGGGCGGCCGTCGGCGAACACCAGTTCCTCCAGGCCGACCTTGCGGCCCTCGCCTTTTTCGACGCCGACGATCAGCCCGATGTCCAGCCCCAGGTCCTCGAACACTTCGCGCGCCACGCCGACCTGGCCGCGCCCGCCGTCGACCAGCACCAGATCGGGCATGCGCGCCAAACCGCGCTCGCCGCCCGGCGCGGCATCGTCGGCCGCGGCCTGCAGCGCGGCCAGCCGGGCATAGCGGCGCGTCAGCACCTGGCGCATCGCCGCGTAATCGTCGCCGCCGGTCACGGCCTCGATGTTGAAGCGCCGGTACTGGGCGCTTTGCATGCGGTGGTCCTCGTAGACCACGCACGACGCCTGCGTCGCCTCGCCGGCGGTGTGGCTGATGTCGAAACACTCGACGCGAAAGCGCTCGGGGTCGGCCAGATCCAGATCCAGCGCCTCGGCCAGCGCGCGCGTGCGCTCGCGCTGCGAGCCTTCTTCGGCCAGCAGCCGGGCCAGCGCGATGCCCGCACCCTGGATCGCCATGTCCAGCCAGATGCGGCGCTGCTCGCGCGGCTGGTGCACCGCGCGAATGCGCTGGCCGCACTGCTGGGCCAGCGCACCGATCAAGCCGGCATCGACGGCGTGGCTCAACACCAGCAGCGGCGGCACCGGCTGCCCCAGGTAATGCTGCGCGATGAAGGCTTGCAGCACCTGCTGCTCGCGGCTGAGTTCGCGCGCGCCGCCCTCGCCGCCCTCGCCGCCAGCGCCTTCGCCGTCGTCGTCGGTGGCGATGGTGGCGGCATCGGCCAGCTGCGCCGGGAAGTAGGCGCGATCCCCCAGGTGGCGGCTGCCGCGCACCATGGCCAGGTTGACGCAGGCGCGCCCGCCCGCCACCCGCACCGCCAGGATGTCGGCGTCGCGGTCGCCGCCCGAATGGCTGCTTTCATCGACCGCCTGCTGGTGCAGCACGCGCGACAGCGCGCCGATGCGGTCGCGCAGCTCGGCCGCCTTCTCGTAGTCCAGCGCGTCGGCGCTGGCCATCATCTGCTCGCGCAACTCGTCGATCACCTGCTGTGATTCGCCGAGCAAGAAGCGCTCGGCGTTGCGCACGTCGCGCGCATAGTCAGCCTGCGCGACCAACCCGACGCAAGGCGCCGAGCAGCGCTGGATCTGGTACAGCAGGCACGGCCGCGAGCGGTTGGCGAAGACCGTGTCCTCGCAGGTGCGCAGCCGAAACACCTTCTGGATCAGCTGGATCGTCTCCTTCACCGCCCAGGCGCCGGGGTACGGGCCGTAGTAGCGGTGCTTGCGGTCGACGCTGCCGCGGTAATAGGCCACGCGCGGGAAGCGTGCGGCCTGGGTCGCGGCCACGCCGTCGGCGCTGCCGGTGATCTTCAGGTACGGATAGCTCTTGTCGTCGCGGAACAGGATGTTGAACTTCGGGTTCAACGTCTTGATCAGGTTGTTCTCGAGCAGCAGCGCCTCGGCCTCGGTGCGCACCACGGTGGTCTCGAGCCGCGCGATGCGCGCGACCATCTGGCCGACGCGCGTGCCACCGTGGTCCTTGTGGAAGTAGCTCGAGACGCGCTTTTTCAGGTTGCGCGCCTTGCCCACGTACAGCACCTCGCCGCGCGCGTCGAAGTAGCGGTACACGCCGGGCAGCCCCGGCAGCGCGGCCACCTCGGCGAGCAGCCGCTCGCGCACGGCATCGGCGGTGTCCTCGGTCGAGCTCATCACGGCCGATTTTGCGGCCTTCGATAATGCCCACGATGCGCTGGGCCCTGTTCTGCCGCGTGATCGACAACTTCGGCGATATCGGCGTGTGCTGGCGCCTGGCCGCCGATCTGGGCGCGCGCGGCGAGCAGGTGCGGTTGTGGGTCGACGACGCCTCGGCACTGGCCTGGATGGCACCGCATGGCGCAGCCAACGTGACGGTGGCCGCCTGGCACGAGGCCGCGGCGGCCGAGGCCGGCGGTGGCGCTGCCGAGCTGGCCGACGTGGTCGTCGAGGCCTTCGGCTGCGACCCGCCGCCGGCCTTCGTCAGCGGCATGGCGCGGCGCGAGACGCCGCCGGTGTGGATCAACCTTGAGTACCTCAGCGCCGAGCCCTACGTGCGCCGCAGCCACGGCCTTTGTTCGCCGCAACTGGCCGGGCCGGGGCGCGGCCTGCGCAAGTGGTTCTTCTACCCCGGCTTCGATGCAGGCAGCGGCGGGCTGCTGCGCGAAACCGGCCTGATGCGCGAGCGACACCGCTTCGACGCCCCCGCCTGGCTGCGCGCGCGCGGCCTCGATCCGGCGCCGCACGAGCGCGTGGTCAGCCTGTTTTGCTATCCCGGCGCACCGCTGCCGGCGCTGGCGCAGTGGCTGGACGCGGCGCCGACCCTGCTGCTGCACCCGCAAGGCGTGACGCCGCCGCGCCCGGCCTCGCCCCGGCTGCGCTGCGTCGCGCTGCCGTGGCTGAGCCAACCCGACTACGACCGCCTGCTGTGGTCGTGCGAGTTGAACTTCGTGCGCGGCGAGGATTCCTTCGTGCGCGCGCAGTGGGCCGGCGTGCCGTTCGTCTGGCAGATCTACCCGCAGCACGACGCAGCCCACGCCGCCAAGCTCGACGCCTTCCTCGACCGCATGCTCGACGGCGCCGGCCTGGCGGCGGCCACGGCGCTGCGCCGGCTGTGGCGGGCCTGGAACGGCCTGGGCGATGCGGCGCAGGTGCATCTGCCCGCCGCCGCGCCGTGGCGCGAGCTGGTGCTGCGCTGGCGTACACAACTGCTGGCGCAGCCTGACCTGACGTCGGCGCTGCTCGGCTTCGCCGCCGCCAAACGGTAGAATTGCCGGCTTTGCGCGCGCGGCGCGCGCGACAGGTGGCCTGCTGCGGCGGCCACCACGCAACCCGGAAAACCTCACCATGAAACTCGCACAGGAAATCCGCGCCGGCAACGTGATCATGCAGGGCAAGGACCCGATGGTCGTGCTCAAGACCGAGTACAGCCGCGGCGGGCGCAACTCGGCCACCGTGCGCATGAAGCTGAAGAATCTGCTCAATGCGTCGGGCACCGAAGTCGTCTTCAAGGCCGACGACAAGATGGACCAGATCGTGCTCGACAAGAAGGAGTGCACCTACTCGTACTTCGCTGACCCGATGTACGCGTTCATGGACGCCGAGTACAACCAGTTCGAGGTCGAGGCCGAGAACATGGGCGACGCGATCCAGTACCTCGAGGACCAGATGCCGGTCGAGGTGGTGTTCTACGACGGCAAGGCGATCTCGGTCGAGCTGCCGACCACGCTGGTGCGCGAGATCACCTACACCGAGCCGGCGGTCAAGGGCGACACCTCGGGCAAGGTGCTCAAGCCGGCCAAGCTGGCCACCGGGCTGGAGATCGCGGTACCGCTGTTCGTCGAGACCGGCGACAAGATCGAGATCGACACGCGCACCCACGAGTACCGCAAGCGCGTCTGAGGCCACAGCTGCGGCGCGCAGGCCCGAGGGCCGGCTGGCGCCGCGCACGGCATGAGCAGCAGCAGCGTCACGCTGCAACTCGGTTTCGGCCTGGGCGATGCCTTCTTGCAGGCCTGGCGCAACTGGCGCAGTGCGCCGGCCTCTGCCGCGCTAGCGGCCCGGCTGGACTTCATCGCCATTGCCTCGACGCTGCCCGACGCGCACGCGCTGCAGCGTGCGCACCACGGCAGCACGCTGCAACCCTTGGCCGACGCGCTGGCCGCGCAGTGGCCGCCGCGCAGCCGCAACCTGCACCGGCTGGCGTTCGACGGCGGCCGGGTGCGGCTGCTGCTGGCACCGGGCGATGTGCTGGTGCTGCTGCCGCAGCTGCGGGCACGGGTGCAACGCATCCTGGTCGACGAACTGCCGCAGGCGGCCGATCCGTTGCAGGCCCCGCGGCGGCTGGGCAAAGGCCTGGCGCGGCTGGCCGCCAGCGGCGCGCGCCTGACGGCGACGACGGCGCCGCCGGCATTGGCACCCGCACTGGTCAGCGCCGGCTTCGAGCTGACCGACGCAGGCCCACCGTTGCAGGCGGCGTACCGCCCGCGCTTCACGCCGCGCGGGCGGCAGCTTGGCAACCCGCAGGCTGGTGACCGCCATGCGCTGGTGGTCGGCGCCGGGCTGGCCGGCTGTGCGCTGGCTGCTGCCCTGGCCGAGCACGGCTGGCGCAGCACGCTGATCGACGCCGCCGCCGCACCCGCCACCCAGGGATCGGGCAATCCGGCCGGCCTGTTTCACGGCATCGTCAACCCGCAGGACGGCGTGCATGCGCGCTTCAACCGCGCCGCCGCGCTGCAGGCGCAGCGCTCGGTGCAGCAAGCGCTGCATGAGGGCCTGGCGCAAGGCAGCGTGCAAGGGCTGCTGCGGCTGGAAACCAGCGGTCTGTCGGCCGCGCAGATGCAGCACCGGCTGCACTCGCTGCAGTTGCCGGCCGACTACGTGCAGGTGCTCGACGCCGCGCAAGCCGGCACGCACGCTGGCCTGGTGCTCACGCACCCGGCGTGGCTGTACCCCGGCGGCGGCTGGGTGCGCCCGGCGGCGCTCGCACGCGCGAGCCTGCACCGTGCCGGCGCCGCCACCGAGTTCCGCGGTGGGCTGCAGGTTGCGTCGCTGCGCCGCGGCAACGGCGGCTGGCAACTGCGCGACGCCGCGGGTGGGCTGATCGCCGCGGCCGAAACCGTGGTGCTGGCCAACGCCGGTGATGCGCTGCGCCTGCTGGGCGCCCGCCATTGGCCGGTGCGATCGGTGCGCGGACAGATCAGCCAATGCGCGGCGCCGCTGCTGCGGCTGCCACGGCTGCCGCTGGCCGGCGACGGCTACTTGCTGCCGGCGGTGGATGGCATCGCGATCTTCGGTGCCACCAGCCAGGCCGACGACGGCGACCCACGGCTGCGCGAGGCCGACCACCTCTACAACCTCGAGCGACTGGCCCGGCTCAGTCCGCAGCGGTTGCCGGCGCCGTGCCAGCTGCAAGGGCGCGTCGGCTGGCGTTGCGTCGCCCAGGACCGGCTGCCGCTGGTGGGCGCGGTGCCCGACGAAACCGCCATCGACCGCGCGGGCTTCGAGCGGCTGGCCGGTCTGCCGCGCCAGCCGGGCCTTTACGTGATCAGCGGCATGGGCTCGCGCGGCATCGCCTGGTCGGGTCTGGCCGCGCAGTTGCTGGCCGCGCAGATCGCCGGCGCGCCGCTGCCGCTGGAAGCGGCACTGGTGGATGCGCTGGACCCGGCGCGCTTCGTTTGGCGCGATTGGCGGAACAAGCGCTCAGCCCGCTGAACCGCTGGCCTCGGGGCCCGATCCGTCCTCGCCGGTCGCCACGGCGTCATCGTCATCGGCCGCCGCGGCGGCCTCGGCGCCGGCGCCGGCGGCGCTCTTGCGCTCGGCCTTCTCCTTGAGCTTGTCTTCCTTCTTCTTCTTCTTGGCCAGCTCGCGCTGGCGCTTCTCGAACGAGTAGTTGGGTTTGGCCACAGGCCGTCCTTTTCGGTGATGGGCTTGAAGGAGCTTACAGGCGCAAGGTTACCCGCATTCAATCGAAAACCAGGGTCTGCACGCCCTGCGGCGAGCCGAGCAGGCACAGGTTGGCCTTGCGCTGCGCGAACAGCCCGACCGTCACCACCCCCGGCCACTGGTTGATGCGGCACTCGAGCGCAGCCGGATCGCCGATCGTCAGGCCGTGCGCGACCAGGATGTGGCCGCCGTTGTCGGTGACGAAGCCGGCGCGCGGCTTGACCACCGCGCCCAGCTCGGCGAGCCGGCGCGACACCTGCGCCGCGGCCATCGGGATCACCTCCAGCGGCAGGCCGAAAGCGCCCAGCCGCGCCACGCGCTTGGACTCGTCGGCGATGCACACGAAGCGTTCGGCCAGGTCGGCGACGATCTTCTCGCGCGTCAGCGCGCCGCCGCCGCCCTTGATCATGTGACCGCCGGGGTCGATCTCGTCAGCACCGTCGACGTACACCGCGATGCGCTCGACGCGGTTGCCATCCAGCACCTCGATGCCCAGCGCGCGCAGGCGGCGGCTGCTGTCTTCGCTGCTGGACACCGCACCGGCGATGCCCGGCGCGAGCGTGCCCAGCGCCTCGATGAAGTGATTCACCGTCGATCCGGTGCCCACGCCGACCACCGTGCCCGGCTCGACATAGGCCAGCGCTGCGCGCGCCACCAGCGCCTTGAGTTCATCTTGCGTCATCGGGCCGATTATCGGCTGCGGCGCTTTGCGAGAATGCGCCGCACCATGCCGTTGCTGCCCTACGCCCTTGCCCGCCGGTTGCTGTTCGGCCTGGACGCCGAGCGCGCGCACGACCTGACGCTGGACGCGCTGGCGCGGCTGCAGCACACGCCGGCACGCGGCCTGTGGCACACGCAGCGCGTCGCCGATCCGCTGCAATTGGCCGGGCTGCGTTTTCCGAACCGGGTCGGCCTGGCGGCGGGGCTGGACAAGAACGGGCGCTGCATCGACGCCCTGGGCGCGATGGGCTTCGGCTTCATCGAGGTCGGCACGGTCACGCCCAAGGCCCAGCCCGGCAACCCGAAGCCGCGCATCTTCAGGCTGCCGGCCAAGCAAGCGCTGATCAACCGGCTGGGCTTCAACAACGACGGCCTGAGCGCCTTCATCGCCAACGTCCAGCGCGCGCACCGCTTTCGCGCCGCCGGCGGCGTGCTCGGGCTGAACATCGGCAAGAACGCCGCGACGCCGATCGAACGCGCCGCCGACGACTACCTGCTCGGCCTGGAAGGCGTGTACCCGCACGCCGACTACGTCACCGTCAACATCTCCAGCCCCAACACCCAGAACCTGCGCGATCTGCAAGGCGACGCCGCGCTCGACGCACTGCTGGGCGCGCTGCAAGAGCGGCGCGCGCAACTGCAGCAGCAACACCAGCGCCAGGTGCCGATGTTCGTGAAGATCGCGCCCGACCTGGACGACGCGCAGCTCGAAGTGGTTGCCGCCACGCTGCGGCGCCAGCACATCGACGGCGTCATCGCCACCAACACCACGCTGGCGCGCGGCGCGGTGCACGGCGAGCGTCATGCCGATGAGGCCGGCGGCCTGTCGGGTGCACCGCTGCTGCAGCCCAGCAACCGCGTGATCGCCCGGCTGCGCGCGGCGCTGGGCGCCGGCTACCCGATCATCGGCGTCGGCGGCGTGATGAGCGCAGCCGATGCCTGCGCCAAGCTCGACGCCGGCGCCGACCTGGTGCAGATCTACACCGGGCTGATCTACCAGGGCCCGGCGCTGGTGGGCGAAGCCGCCCGCGCGCTGCAACGGCACGCGCTGGGAAAGCCCCGCTAGCCGTGCGGCAGCCCGGCGCGATAGCCTCGCGCCGATGAACACCACGCGCACCATCCTCGACCACGCCTTCGACCACGAGGCGCGGCAGCCCGAACGCATCTACCTGACCCAGCCGGTCGGCGGCGGCCGCGTCGCCGACTACAGCTGGGCGCAGGTGCTGGACCAGTCGCGGCGCATGGCCGCGCACCTGCAAAGCCTGGGCTTCCCGCGCGGCGCGCGCATCGCGATCCTGTCGAAGAACTGCGCGCACTTCATCATCGCCGAGCTGGCGATCTGGATGGCCGGCCACACCACGGTGGCGATCTTTCCCACCGAGACCGCCGAGATCGTGGGCTACGTGCTCGACCACAGCGAAGCCAGCCTGCTGTTCGTTGGCAAGCTCGACAGCTGGGCGCAGCAGCAGCCGGGCGTGCCCACGAGGCTGCCGTGCATCGCGCTGCCGCTGGCGCCGGCCACCACCTTCGACACCTGGGACGCCGTCGTCGCGCGCACCGCGCCGCTGGCCGGGCGGCCGCAGCGCGCCGCCGACGAGCTGGCGATGCTGATCTACACCTCGGGCTCGACCGGCCGGCCCAAGGGCGCGATGGTCGGCTTCGGTGCCATCACGCGCGCGGCCGAGGGCATCGTCGGCGAACTGCACCGCCGCCTGGGCGAGCACAGCGACAAGCGCATGCTGTCGTACCTGCCGCTGGCGCACAGCTTCGAGCGGTCCTGGGTCGAAGCCGCATCGCTGGTCGACGGGCGCACGCAGTTGTTCTTCGCCGAATCGCTCGACACCTTCTTGCAGGATCTGCGGCGCGCGCGCCCGACGATGTTCATCAGCGTGCCGCGGCTGTGGCTGAAGTTCCAGCAAGGCGTGTTCGCCAAAATGCCGCCGTCCAAGCTGGACCGGCTGCTGCGCATCCCGATCCTCAGGCGCATCGTCGCGAAGAAGGTGCTGGGGGGCCTGGGACTGGATGCGGTGGTGCAGGCCGGCAGCGGCTCGGCGCCGCTGCCGCCCGAGCTGATCCGCTGGTACCGCAAGCTCGGGCTGAAGCTGTTCGAGGGCTACGGCATGACCGAGGACAACTCGTACTCGTTCAGTGCCAACGAGCAGCACAGCCAGCCCGGCTACGTCGGCGTCGCGTTGCCCGGCGTGGCGGCACGCATCAGCGCCGACGGCGAGATCCAGATCAAATCGCCGGGACAGTTCAGCGGCTACTGGAAGCAGCCCGAGCTGACGGCCGAGTCGTTCACCGAGGACGGGTTCTTTCGCACCGGCGATCGCGGCGAGCTGCGCGCCGACGGCCTGCTGCGCATCACCGGACGCACCAAGGAGCTGTTCAAGACGGCCAAGGGCAAGTACGTGGCGCCGGCGCCGATCGAGAGCCTGCTGCTGGCCAACCCGATGCTCGAGCAGGCGATGGTCTCGGGCGTCGGCCAGCCGGCCGCCTATGCGCTGGTGGTGCTGGCCGAGGAGTTGCGGCCGCGCAGCGGCGAGCCCGCCGTGCGCACCAAGGTCGAGCGGGAACTGGGCACGCTGCTCGCGCAGGTCAACGCCAAGCTGGCCACCTACGAGCAACTGCGCATGATCGTCATCGCCCGCCAACCGTGGACCATCGAAAACGGCAGCCTGACGCCGACGATGAAGATCAAACGCAGCCGCATCGAGGCCGATGCCGCGCCGCAGGTCGAGCGCTGGTACGCCAGCAACGCCGCGGTGGTCTGGGCATGAGCGCACCAGACCGCCCCAAGGCCGAGCACCGCACGGCGCAGCCCGAAGGAACGTCAACGAACGCGCCTGGCCGAGCCGAATCGCTCGGCGCGCAGGGCGCCACCCCAAGGAGGACTCGATGAGCGCAACCTCGCACAACGGTGGCGAGCGCATCGCCGAAGCGCTGCTGGCTCAGGGCGTACGCGAGCTGTTCACGCTGTGCGGCGGCCACATCTCGCCGATCCTGGCGGCGGCCAAGGCGCGCGGCATGCGCGTGCTCGATGTGCGCGACGAAGCCACCGCGGTGTTCGCCGCCGACGCCAGCGCGCGCCTGAGCGGCCGCCCCGGCGTGGCCGCGGTCACCGCCGGCCCCGGCATCAGCAACACCATCACCGCGCTGAAGAACGCGCAGCTGGCGCAGTCGCCCGTGCTGCTGCTGGGCGGCGGCGCGCCCACGGCGTTGCAGGGGCGCGGCGCGCTGCAGGACATCGAGCAGGCGCCGCTGGTGGAGCCGCACGTGAAGCTCGTGCGGCAGGTGCGGCGCGTGGCCGACCTCGGCCCGGCGGTGGAGGAAGCGCTCGCGGAGGCGATGGCCGGCGTGCCGGGCCCGACCTTCGTCGAGTGCCCCGTCGACCTGCTCTACGACGAGACCCTCATCCGCGGCTGGTACACGGATGCCGCCGGCAAGGGCACCTCGATCGGCGACCGCTTCCTGCGCTGGTACCTGAACCGCCACGCCGACAGGATGTTCGAGGGTGCGGGAGAGCCTTACTCGCCGAAGCCGCGGGCGGTGCCGGCGCCGCTGGCCGGCGATACCCCGCTCACGCTCGCGGCCAACGCGCTCGCCAAGGCCGAGCGGCCGCTCATGGTGCTGGGAAGCCAGGCGCTCGTGGAGGCCGGGGAGGCCGCGAAGGTGGCCCACGCCGTCGAGCGGCTGGGCATTCCCGTCTACCTTTCGGGGATGGCGCGCGGGCTGCTGGGGCGGGATTCCCCGCTGCAGATGCGCCACGCGCGGCGAAAGGCGCTTCGGGAAGCCGACTGCGTGCTCCTCGCGGGCGTGCCCTGCGACTTCCGGCTCGACTACGGCAAGCACGTGCGCCGCTCGGCGACCCTCATCGCCGCCAACCGGAGCACCAAGGACGCGCGGCTCAACCGCACGGCCGACATCGAGGCCATCGGCGACGCGGGCCGCTTCCTCGTGGCGCTCGCCCACAAGGCGCACGGCGTGAAGCGGCCGGACTGGGTCGCGACGCTGCACGCGCGCGATGCCGAGCGCGAAGGCGAGATCGACGGGCAGGCGGCGAAGCACGGCCCGCACGTGAACCCCGTCTCGTTCTTCCGCAAGATGGAGGCGGCGGCGGCCGAGGACGCGATCTTCGTCGCCGACGGCGGCGACTTCGTCGCGACCGCCTCCTACATCCTGCGCCCGCGCGGGCCGCTCGCCTGGCTGGACCCGGGCGCCTTCGGCACGCTCGGCGTGGGCGCGGGTTTCGCCATCGGCGCGGCGGTGGCGCGGCCGGGCGCCGAGGTGTGGATCGTCTGGGGCGACGGCGCGAGCGGCTACGGCCTCGCGGAGTTCGACACCTTCGTCCGCCACGGCATCCCCGTGATCGCGGTGGTGGGCAACGACGCGGGGTGGACGCAGATCGCGCGCGAGCAGGTGAAGATGCTGGGCGACGACGTGGGCACCGTGCTCGCCCGCACCGCCTACCACGAGGTGGCGAAGGGCTTCGGCGCGGCGGGCGTCGAGATCCGCACGGACGCGGAGGTCGACCACGGGCTGGCGGAGGCGCGCCGGCTCGCGCGCGCCGGGAAGGCCGTGCTCGTGAACGTGTGGCTGGACAAGACCGAGTTCCGCGAGGGCTCGATCTCGATGTAGTCCCTTGCCCCCTTGACGCGGCCCCCCCGGGGCGTATGTTGGTCTTGCAGGCCGCCACGGGCCTCGCGCCCGCCGGCCTGCGGCACAAGACCGACAAGCGACAGGAGGGATACCCATGAATGCGCAATCGCCGATGGCGCTGGCCCGCGAGCAGCCGTTCTTCGCCGGGCTCGACCCCCAGGATGCCGACCAGCTCGCCGCGCTCGCCCGCGAGGTCCGCTTCGCGAAGGACGAGGTCATCTACCGCGAGGGCGAGGAGTGCCAGGATTTCTACCTCGTCGTCTCCGGCCGCGTGGTGCTGGAGATCACGCCGCCCAGCGGGGCGTTCCCCTTCGACACCGTGGAGGCGGGCGACGAGTTCGGCTGGACGGCGGTGCTGGGCGGCCACGACCGCGTGCTGCAGGCGCGCGCGCTGCAGGACACGCGCGTCCTCGCCTTCGACGCGGCGCGGCTGCGCGCGCTGTGCGAATCGGACCGCGCCTTCGGCTACGACCTGATGAGGAAGCTCCTCGCCTCGGCGGTGGAACGGCTGCAGGCGGTTCGCCTGGAGGTGATGGACCTCTACTGGCCGGTGGCGCGGCGCGCCGGCGCCTGAGATACCCCTACCGCGCGAGCATCCACGCGCCGGTGGCGAGGTAGGCGATTCCCATCGTCATCACCGCCCACCGCGTCCACTGCCGGAAGGAGGCGTCGGTGAGCCGCTCGAGGACGCGGCGCGAGAGCGTCGTGCCGGCGATGGCGAGCGCCACCATGAGCAGGGCCAGGCGCAGGTCCACGGTGCCGCGTTGCGCCGCGGCCACGAG
>CALBTN010000458.1 GCA_937967345.1 uncultured Rubrivivax sp.
TACGAGATTTCTGCCTGTCTCGTGGGCTCGGAGATGTGTATAAGAGACAGCCAGCGGCTTGGTTGACTTCACCAGCACCTGCCCCGTGCCCTGGAAGCGCAGCGGCTGGTTGTTGCCGGCGTATTCGCGCGCCCACAGGTCCTGCACCTGCAGCGGGCGGACTTCGATTTCGGTCTGGGTAAAACCCTGTTGGCCGAGGAACTGCACGACGCGGTCGCGGTCCTCGGCCAGCGCGCGCTGCACGGTGCCGAAGTCGTTGCCGCCGCGGCGAAAGCCCAGCGTCCACACCGCGAAGTCGCTCTCGACATCCTTCTCGGCCAGGCCCTTGACCGTCACCGTGCGGTCGGCCATGCGAAAGCGCTCCAGCCCCTTGCCGATGCCCAGCCCGGCAAACGCGATGCCCAGCGCCAGCAGCAGCGCCGCGCCGAATCCGAAACGAGCGTTGCCTGTCATGGTGTGATCCTTTCGGGCGCGGATTCTGCCGTGTGCCGCCTCACGATGCGCCGGCGGCCGGGCCTGTGTGGCGGCCGCCCCGTGCGTCAACCGCCCCTTTGTCCGAGCCGGAGCACGGCGGCTACTCTGCGCAACCCCGGCAAAGGATGCGCGTCCGTCCGGAGGCGACATGCCGTCGTCGAGGCCTGACTCGCATGTCCGACGAAGTTCCGCCCGATCGGCGTGCTGCCGCGGTGCGCAGGAGTGCACGCCAGGTCTCGCTTGCATCGAGAACAACCGGTACTACCGAGTCGTGGTGACACTGTTTCCCGACCGCCAGCGTCGCGATGTCTTGGCTACGCATCCGCAGATGCGTTGCGTACTTCGTCCCCGCCGAGTTCCACCAGATCCTGAATATTCCTGGCTGCCCTCGCCGCGCGGCAGATCCTGCGGCCAATGCCCACATTGCCTTCGTGATGAGCATGTTCGATCACGCTGCGACGCCCAAAGCGCACAGGGACATGAGGGCGGCGCTGGGTCGCGCTCCGGGGGAAGGCTTGTACCACTGGGGTACGCACATCTGCGCACAACTGCGCCGAGGGGTGGCAGACGACGAAGCCCGCCGCAGCGTGGCCGAGGATTTTTGAGAAGACATCGCGTATGCGATGTGGCGCGGAGCCAAGGAATCGATCTGCCCCGAGTTCAAGAAGTGAGGTTGCGGGAGCCGGTTGTCGAACGCGGCGTGCACCGGTCGCCGTCGTGACGACTGAAGCTCGACGTCGCAGCGGTCAACCCTCGTGCCCGACAATCGACCCGAGGTGCAACGCGGCCTGATCGAAGCCAGATTCCTCGTTTCTGGATAAGCGCGAAAGGCTATCGAGTCAGGCGCATCCTCAGCGCACTTCGCCGATGAAGGCGATCATGCGAGCGGTGGCATCCTTGGTGATCTGCGCGTTGTACACGTAGCCCCGCCCCGGCAGGCCCTGCTTGTCCCAGCCGTGGGTGGCGTCGGCGAAGACGTGCCACTGCAGCGGCTTGCCTGCGGCCCTCAGTTCGTCCAGCAACGGAAAGCACGGCGCGGGCGGCACCTCGTCGTCGCGCCCGGCCATCAGCAACAGCAGCGGCCGGTCGACGTCCTTCAGAACCAGCGCGCTGTCCTTGTAGGCGCAGCTGCCGTAGTTGGCCACCGTCGCGGCAAAGCGCAGATCGGACCCTGCCAGCTGCGCGCTCTGCGGTGACGCCAGCAGCGCCGATATGAACGCACCCCAGCTGTAGCCGGCCTGGTAGACGCGCGCCTTGTCCACGAACGGCATGGACGCCAGGTGCGCCAGCGCTGCGTAGGCATCGGCGATGCCGGTCGAGGTGGCCGGGACGCGCGATGCGCACCTGTCGAAGCCGCGCGGGCCGAAGCTGTCCACCACCAGCACCACGTGGCCTGCAGCGAGCAATGTTTGCGCATGCTGCTTCATGTGGACATTGGGCGGGCCCTTCAGGCCGCCGCAGGTGTGCATCAGCACCACCGCCGGAAACGGCCCCTCGCCGGCCGGCTTGAACACCACGTTGGCAACGTCGGTGAACATGCCGATGGATTCGTTCGGTTCCACGGAAAACGTCACTGGCTTCAGGTCGAGGGGGCCCGCCAACTGCGCCCGAAGATCCTGCGCCAGGGCCGGCATCAGGGCGGCACCGAGCGCCAGGGTGGCCAGCAGGCGTTGCAACTGCATTGGGTATCTCCTCGTCGACGGTGCCGACAGCGTCAGACGAAGCGCAAGCTTACCGCCCCCAGCGGCCCATAGTCGGCATGCAGCGTGTCGCCGGCCACCGCGGTGGTGGGGCGCGTGAACGAGCCGCACAGCATCACCTCGCCGGCATTGAGCTGCTCGCCGCAGGGTGCGGTTTTGTTGGCCAGCCAGGCGACGCCGCTGCCCGGGTGGTTCAGCACCGCGGCGGCCAGGCCGGTCTCCTCGATCACGCCGTTCTTGAACAGCATCGCGCCCGATGCCGGCCAGCGCGTGCAGTTCGTCGGCGATCAGCGGCTTTACCGACTTCAGCATCGTGTGGCCTGGTGCCGAAGTCAGCAGGATCTGCGGCGATTTCAGGTGCCGCCGCTAGGATGTGCGGCGGCGCTCGCCGCAGGCGCTCGCGCTCGGCCGCGGCGGTCGGCGCATGGCGGCGCGGGCTCAATGCAATTCGCACGCACGAACTTCGGGCACAGCGTAGTCGCGCCCGATCACCGTGCGCGCGTACAGGTAGTTGTTGCGCGCGCGCTCGCTGAGCGCGTCCAGCGGCACGTGGCCCTGCGCATCGCACGGGAAGCTCAGCGCGCGCCCTTCGTCGAACAGCGAACGAAAGCGCATCTCGTAGCCGGTTTGCGGATCGATGGGCCGCAGGGCGTTCATGGCAGCACTCCTTTGGCAGCGTTGCGCAGGGCGCGCCGCCGCGCCTGGCGGCGGCGCGCTGCGCTGGGCGGCACCTTCACACGCCCTTGGGCGCCGCAGCCACCCAGCGCAGGCCCTTGCCGCGGCTGAGGTAGTAGTCGCCTTGCGGGCTGATGACCACCGCGCGCAGCGCCGCCGGGTCGCTGAAGTAGCGCCAGCCATGACTCGCATCACCCTGGGCGGCGCTATTCGGGACTTCGCGCATGCCCTGGTCGGCGCCAGGCGCAGGCTGGGTCTGCGCTGCGCGATGGCGCTCGCCGCGGTCGTCGTGCTTGCGCTCGCCGCCCAATGCCGGGCCGGCGGCGAGTGCGGCGAGTGCGGCGAGCATGCCGAACGAAGCCAGAAGTTGGGTCGATTGCATGATGGACTCCTTTGCACGTTGGCTCAGTCGATGCTGACTGTGCGTGCAATGTGCGCGCACGGCGTTGAACCGGCGCTGAGCGCCTTGTTCAGCGGCGGTTCAGCCGCCGCGCGTGGCACGACCGGCCGCCGGCCATGCCGCCACGCCTGCCGGCGCGGGCTGCGTGCTCGACAACGGCGCAAGCGTGACCCTGTTCGGCGACGACGGCGCGACGGTCGGGCCCGAGCCGGGGGTCTACGCGCTGCCGTCGTCGAAGTAGTCGCCGTCGATCTTCGGCACCTTGACCGTGCGCGCGGTCACGCCAACCTCGTGGTCGATCATCAGCGCGGTGAGCCGCTCGCCGTCGACGAGCACGATGCCCTCGACCGAGCGCGCGAATTCGATCGCTTGCGGCGTGTACGACGAGGTCGTGATGAACACGCCCTTCTTCGCCTTCTGCCCGGCCAGCGCACCGTAGAAGGCCTGCAGGCTGGGCCGGCCGACGCTGTCCTGCCAGCGCTTGGCCTGCACGTAGACCTTCTCCAGCCCGAGCCGGTCGAGCGAGATCACGCCGTCGATGCCGCCGTCGCCCGAGCCGCCGACGCGCTGCAGGTCGGCGCGGCTCGCGCCGTAGCCCATGCGGTGCAGCAGGTCGAGCACGATGGTCTCGAAGAAGGTGGGTGACACCGCGGCCAGCAGTTCCAGCAGCTCGGCCTGCGCGGACTTGCGCAACTGATCGAGCGCGTTCTCCAGCCGGTCGTCCGGGCTCTCGATGGCCGCTGCGGCGCCCGCCGCGGGCGAGGCCTCGTCGCTCGGCTGCGGCGCCGCGTCGGACAGCGGCCGCAACCTCACGCCCAGGTGGCCGACGGCCAGCGTCTCGGCCAGTTCGGCCGAGAACGGTGCCGGATGCTCGCTGGCGAAGGTCACGCCCTGCGGCGTGACCTGCCACAAGCCGCGTCGCGGGCTGCTCGACAGGCCGGCGCGCTTGAGGCGGTCGTGCGCCCAGCCGATGCGGTTCTTGTAGATCGGCTGCGCGCCGCTGGGCAGCAACAGCAGGCGGTCGGCCTCGTTCAACCCGAGCGCGTCGGCGGCGGCGTCATGGGCCAGCTTGGCCGCCACGCCATCGCGGTGCTGCACCAGGAAGCGCAGCAGCGGTTCGATGAACCGGTCATAGGTCGGGATCGTCATGCCGGGAGCATAGGCGAGCGCGATCGGCCCGTCGCCGCGGCCACACGATCAGACGAACCTGAAGCTCACCGCCCCCAGCGGCCCGTAGTCGGCATGCAGCGTGTCGCCGGCCACCGCGGTGG
>CALBTN010000459.1 GCA_937967345.1 uncultured Rubrivivax sp.
GTACTGCACCAGGTTGTAGGTGAAGCTGTCGTAGTTGTCGATCATCAGCAGCATTGGGCACCATCCCGTGGATCAAGGGTCCTGCAGTGCACCCTCGGCCGGCTGGCCGGCGTCGTGCCGCCGCAGGGGCCGCACCACGATAAGACTGCAAAGCGTCGATGCGCGCGCACCGGGCGCCTGAAGAAGCGGGTCAGATCGATGGCTTGCGCCAGCGCTCACCGCAGGGCGCTGTCGGGATCGAAAGCTTCGCGAACATGGCAGCGATTATCACCGTGCCGCCACAGGCCCGCGCCCGGCCGCACCCGGGCCGGCCGCGGCCTGCATCTCGGCCGCAGCGCCACGCGGCACCACGCCCGATGCGGCGAGCACGAAGCCGACGATCGCCGCGGTGTCGGCCAGCGGCAGCCAGGCGGGCCGGGCGGAACCGACCGCCAGCGCCGCCGGCATCGCGCCGTCACCGGCAATCGCGCCGATGCCGGGCCAGTCGGGCCACAGCGTGGGCCTGCCCAGCTCGGCGCGCCAGACTTCGAGCTTGGGAAAGTCGCCGCCCTTGAAGCCTTCGACCAGCACCAGGTCGCAAGGCGCCATGTGCCCCAGCAGCACCGGCAGCGGCGGCTCGGGCTCGCCGCGCAGCTCGTGCATCAGCGCCCAGCGCTGATCGCCCAGCAGCAGCACCTCGTGGCAGCCGGCCTCGCGCAGCCGGTACGAATCCTTGCCCGGGCGGTCGATCTCGATCGCCTTGTGGCTGTGCTTGATCAGCGACACGCGCAGCCCGCGCGCGCCCAAGGCGGGCACCAGCCGCTCGAGCAGCGTGGTCTTGCCCATGCCGGAATGGCCGGCGATGCCGAAGACTTTCATGGCGCGAATGATGCCCGCTGGCGGCAGCGCCACCGGCGCGCGGCCGCAGCCAGCCGCTCGCGCGCGCCGCTCAGCAGCAAGCCGAGGGCCGGCGTGCGCCGGGCACCCCCTCGGCGGCGGGACGGCAACACGCCGATGCCGCTGCCGCCGCCTCGACCGACGGCGCTTGCGTCTGCCGCTCCGCCGCGGCCGGCTTGGTCGCGCGGATGAAGCCGCTGGCGAACTTGCCGTCGACTTCCTGCGCCAGCTGCTGCAGCTCGGCGCCCTGCGCGGCGAGGAATTCGCGCGCGTCGTCGGCGTGAAAGACGCGCGTGACTTCGATGCAAGCATCGGCAAAGCCGGCGCGCGCCAGCTTGTCCAGGTAGTCGCGGTCGGACAAGGCACCGGCGACGCAGCCGGTCCACAGCGCGATGTTGCGGCGGATCGCGTCGGGCACCTCGCCGCGCACGATCACGTCGGACACCGCGAAGCGACCGCCCGGCTTGAGCACGCGCCAGGCCTCGGCCAGCACGCGATCCTTGTCGGCGGCGAGGTTGATCACGCAGTTGCTGATGATCACGTCGACCGACTCGGCCGGCAGCGGGATGTGCTCGATGTCACCCTTCAGGAAGTGCACGTTGGCCAGGCCGCTCTGGCGCTTGTTGTGCTGTGCCAGCGCCAGCATCTCGTCGGTCATGTCGACGCCGTAGGCCACGCCGGCCGGGCCGACGCGCCGCGCCGACAGCAGCACGTCGATGCCGCCGCCCGAGCCGAGGTCGAGCACGGTCTCGCCGGGCTGCAGCTCGGCCAGCGCGGTCGGGTTGCCGCAGCCCAGCGACGCCAGCAGCGCGGTGTCGGGCACCTGGCCCGCGTCGAGCGCGTCGTACAGGTTGGAGGTGATCGGGTCGATCGCGCCGATCGCCGCCGGCGCTGCGCCGCAGCAGCTGCTGACCGGGCCGCAGCAACTGGCCTTGGCAGCGTCGCTGACACGCTGCGCGGCCTGGCCATACTTCTCGCGCACGACTTGCTTGACGTCGGCATCCATCGCTTGTTCCTTCCTGGCTGGGGTGTAAGGGTGTCGCATGGGAGCAGCGCGGCCCTGCCGCGCTCAGGGGTTGCCGAGAAAGTCGCGCTTGCCCACCGGCACGCCGAGCTGGCGCAGGATGTTGTAGGCGGTGACGGTGTGGAAGTACACGTTGGGCAGCGAGTGCCCGAGCAGCAGTTGCATGCCGCTGTAGCGTGTCGGCTTCCCGGTCACCGGCAGCTCGATCTGCCTGTCCTCGCTGCCGTCGATGCGCTCGGCCGGCACGCTGCGGATGAACTCGATCGTGCGCGCGATGCGCTGCTGGAGCTCGGCCAGCGTGGCCTCGTCGTCGGGGTAGGCCGGCACCTCGATGCCGGCCAGCCGCGCGACCACGCTGCGCGCCTTGTCGCAGGCAATCTGCACTTGCTTGTAGAAGGGATACATGTCGTCGATCAGCCGGCGCTGCATCAGCGTGGCCATGTCGATCTTGCCGGCATCGACGTGCGCCTGCGCCTTGTCGAGCATGGCCGACAGGTTGCCCAGCGTGTTCGCCAGCCGCGGCACGCTGGCCTGGTACATCGAGATGCGGGTCATCGGGCGTCTCCTTCGCTTCAAGCCACTTCGCGCAGCAGGTCGATCAGCTCGGCCGCAGCCAGCGGCGCGGCGCTGTCCTGATCGGACAGCAGCCCTTCGGCCAGCTCGCGCTTGTCCTGGTGCAGCGCGACGATGCGCTCTTCCACCGAGCCGGCGGTCACCAGCCGGTAGACGGTGACCGGCCGCTGCTGGCCGATGCGGTGCGCGCGGCCCATCGCCTGGTCTTCGGCCGCCGGGTTCCACCACGGGTCGGCGATGATCACGTAGTCGGCCGCGGTCAGGTTCAGGCCGAAGCCGCCGGCCTTCAGGCTGATCAGGAACAGGTCGGCCTCGCCGCGCTGGAACGCCGCCACGCGCTCGCTGCGCGCCGCGGCCGGCGTGCTGCCGTCCAGATACTGGTAGCGCAGCCCGGCCGCGTCGAGCCGCTCGGCCAGCAGCTTCAGGAAGTCGGTGAACTGGCTGAACACCAGCGCCTGGTGGCGCGACTCGACCAGCTCGACGGCCAGTCGCTCGAAGGCCTGCACCTTGGCGCCGATGCGCCCCAGCTCGGGCGCGGCCAGCCGCGGGTCGCAGGCGGCCCGGCGCAGCCGGGTCAGCTCGGCCAGCACGTTGAAGCGGTTCTTCGCCGGGTCGGCCGGGTCGAGCTGCGCGATGCGCGCCAGCGCCTCGCGCCGCATCGCTTCCAGGAAGGCGCGCTCGTCGTCGCCGGGCTCGATGCGCTGCACGATCTCGGTGCGCGGCGGCAGGTCGGCCAGCACCTGCGCCTTGGTCCGGCGCAGCAGGAAGGGCGACACCAGCCGGCGCAGCCGCGAGCGTGCGCCTTCGTTGCGCTGGCGCTCGATGGCGTTGGCGAAGCGCTCGGCAAAACGCGTGCTGCTGCCCAGCAACCCGGGGTTCAGCAGGTTCATGATCGACCACAGGTCGGCCAGCCGGTTTTCCACCGGCGTGCCCGACAGCGCCAGCTTGAAATCGGCCTGCAAGGTGCCCACCGCCTGCACGCGCTGCGTGGCGGCGTTCTTCAGCGCCTGCGCCTCGTCGAGCACCAGCGTCGCCCAGGGCTTGGCGGCAAAGGCTTCGGCGTCGCGCAGCAGCAGCGCATAGGACACGATCAGCACCTCGCCGGCCGCCGCCTGTTCGATCTGCGCCGCGCGCTCGACCTCGCCCTGGCCGTAGACGCTGCAGCGCAGGCCCGGCGCGAAGCGCGCGGTCTCGGCGGCCCAGTTGCCGCACACCGAGGTCGGCGCCACCACCAGCGCCGGCCCGGCCGCGGCGCGCGCCAGCAGCAGCGCCAGGGTCTGCACCGTCTTGCCCAGCCCCATGTCGTCGGCCAGGATGGCGCCGAAGCCGGCCGCGGCCAGCCGGCGCATCCACACATAGCCTTCGTGCTGGTACGGCCGCAGCGTCGCCTGCAAGCCGTGCGGCAGTTCGGGCTCGAGCGCAGCGGCGCGCTCCAGGTCGGCGGCGCGCTGGCGCCACGCGGCGTCACCCTTGGCGCCGAGCTCGGGCGCGGCGTCGGCCAGCCAGGCGGCGGCGGTGGCGCTGAGCTTGAGCTTGTCGCCGTCGGCCTGTGCCAGCG
>CALBTN010000460.1 GCA_937967345.1 uncultured Rubrivivax sp.
GCGCCCTGGCCGAAGGTGTGCAGGCCCATCGGCTGTGCGGTCAGCGCCAGCTCGTGCAGGTGGTCGTGCACCGCGGTGACGAAGGCGTCGAACTCGCGCGCGATGCGCGCGTCGTCCCAGCCCAGGTCGAGCTGGATGCGCTCTTGCTTGACGCCGGCCAGGAACTGCGCGCGCAGCTGCTCCTTCACGCCGCCGCTTTCCTGCGCCAGCCACTGGTGCAGCAGGTCGTGGATGTGCGTCAGCCGCTGGTGCAGCCCGGCCGGGGTGAGCGGCGGCGTCTGGTGGCTGATGATCACCGCGCGGCCGCGGCGCTTGGCCTGCGTCGCCTCGCCGATGTTGTCGACGATGTACGGGTACAGCACCGGCACGTCGCCCACCGCGAGCATCGGCCAGTCGAACACCGACAGCCCGCGCTCCTTGCCCGGCAGCCATTCCTGCGTGCCGTGGGTGCCGAAGTGCACCAGCGCGTCGGCGCCGAACTGCTGGCGCGCCCACAGGTACACCGCCAGGTAGTGGTGCGTGGGCACCGCGGTGGTGGAGTGGTACAGCGCCTTCTCGCGCTGCTTGGCGGCGTCGCCGGCGCGCTCGTCGGGGCGCTCGTCGCGCCCGGGTTGCGGGAGCAGCGTGATGTTGCCGCGCTGCAGCCGCGGGATCACGAAGAAGGACTCGCCGCCGTCGTGCAGCACCATGGTCGAGCGCTCGGGATCGCCCCAGGCCTGCTGCAGCGCGCTGCGCACTTCGGCCGGCAAGGTCTGCAGCCACTGGCGGTAGGCGTGCAGCGGCAGCCGCTCGGCCAGGCCGTCTCGCAGCAGGTCGCGCAGCACCGCCTGGTCCTGCGCCGGCCGGTACGCCGGGGCGAGCAGCCGCTGCAGCTGTTCGGTCAGCGGCTGCTCGGCCAGCGCGGCGGTGTCGTAGCCGGCGCCCTGCAGCGCGGCCAGCGTCGCGCTCAGGCTGCGCGGCAGGTTCATGAAGCTGGCCGACAGGTTCTTCTCGCCGGCCGGGTAGTTCCAGAAGAACAGCGCGACGCGCTTGTCGGCCTCGGGCTTGTACTTCAGCTGCAGCAGCGCCAGCGCCTTGGCGGCGATCGCCGCCGCCTGGGCGTCGATCGGCACCAGCTGCTCGTCGCCGGGCCGCACCGCGGCGGCGATCTGGATGTCGGCGATGCCGGCGTACTCGGCCTGCGCCAGGTAGAAGGGCACGTCCATCAGCGGGATGCCGTGGCGGTCGGCCCGCCACTGCTCGGCCGGGCCGCGGCGCCACGCCATCGCCTGGATCACCGGCAGGCCCAGCGCTTCGAGCTCCTTGCGCCGGCCTTCGGGGTCGAGCGTGATCTGGGTGTTGATCAGCACGTCGGCCACCGGCTGGCCGTCCAGGGTCAGCATGCGGCGCATGCCGTTGGCGTCCATCACCGGGCTGTAGAACGGCAAGGCCAGCGCGCCGCCGGCTTCGATGCGGCGCACCAGGTCGTCGATGAGCTCGGTCTGCCCGGCAGCGATGCTGCCTTGGTGGAAGGCGATCGCCACCGTCGGCGCGCGCTGCGCGGCGACGATGCCACGCGCGGCGAAGTATTCGGCCGGCGAGGCGGCGACCACCTGCTTCAGCGCCGGGTGGTAGATGCCGGCGCTGGGGAAGACCTGCGGCGGCGGCAGGCTGCGCCAGTCCTGCCCCGCGCGCCAGGCGAGCAGCGTTTGCAGCAGCCACTCGGTGTTGCGCGCGCCGCCTTGCACGAAGTAGCCGTGCAGCCGCTGCGCCAATGCCGGGTCGATGCCGCCGCCGGGCTTGGGCGCGGCTGCCGGCAACCACACGTGCGGTACCTGCTGCAGCGCCGGCAGCACCGGCGCGAGCCGGCCGCGCACGAAGTCCTCGAGGTGCTGGCGCGGCGCGTCGATCAGCACCAGTTCAGCGCCTTGCAGCAGCGCGCTCGACAGCTCGTCGGCGGCGATCTTCTCGACGAAGCGCGCGCGCAGCGGCAGCGCGTGCTCGCGTGCCGCTTGCTCCAGCGCGATGAAGCGCCCCGGCGGCGACGGGCTGGTGGTCAGCAGCAGCACGCCGTCGGCGCGGGCTGCGGCCCACAGCGTCAGGCACAGGACAAAGACCAGGCAGCGGTGCAGCAACATCGATCGGGCGTGTCAGTCAGAGGCGATGCCGGCGCGGCGCAAGCGTGGCCCGCGCGGGGGCCGGACGCCGTGCGGCGCAGGCCGGGGTTCGCTGCAGCCGGGCTTGACGGCGTTCATGTGGGAGGCTTTCAGGCGGGGGGGTGCCGAGACCCCGGTCGCGGCGGGCGGTGCTGTGCCGGCGAGACCGGCGTGTCTCGCTGCGGCGAGTTATACGCGAATGCGAACGATTCGCAATTATCGCCAGCCAAGGTCAGGCGATGGCGGGCGATCCATCGGCCGGTCGAGCGGCGGTGCAGGCGGCGGCTGCTACAGCTGGAAGCCCAGCCACAGCACCATGCCTTCGGCCATGTCGTGCAGCAGCCCCGGCTGGCGAAACTGGTACAGCCGCGCCGACTGCTTCTCGCGCGCGAACCAGTCGCCGAAGCGTTGCACGTCGGCGTGCTCGTGGAAGGCCAGCATCAGCTCGTAGTTCAGGAACAGGCTGCGGCTGTCCAGGTTGGCCGATCCGGCCAGCGCCAAGGTGTCGTCGATCACCGCCAGCTTGGCGTGCAGCATCTGCGGCGCCAGCCAGATGCGCGCGCCGGCCTGCGCCAGCGCGCGCACCGGGCGGCCGCGTGCGATGTCGGACAGCCGGTGGTTGGAGCGCGCCGGCATCAGCAGATCGACCGCCACGCCGCGGCGCGCCGCCAGCGTCAGCGCCAGCACCAGCGCCGGATCGGGCACGAAGTACGGCGTGACCAGCGCGATGCTGCGCCGCGCCTGGTAGGCGGCGCTGAGCAGCAGCGCATACACCGTGTCGTCCACCTGGTCGGGGCCCGAGGCGACGAGCTGCGCACCGCGCAGCGGCGGCTCGGCGGCCTGCGGTGCGTCGTCGACGAGGATCTGCTGGCTGACGCGCTCGGTGCGGGCGAAGGCCCAGTCGTGCTCGAACAGCGTGGCGGCCTGGCCCACCAGCGGCCCGCCGAGGTCGAAGCTCAGGTCGTGCCACGGTGGCGCGCCGGGCGTGCCCTCGAAGTACTCGCTCGCCAGGTTGCGCCCGCCGCACCACAAGCGGCGCGATTCGAGCGCGGCGTCGACGATCAGCATCTTGCGGTGGTTGCGCAGGTTGGTGCGCCCGCGCAGCGGCGAGCGCAGCGGCGGCACGAACAGCGCGACACCGGCACCCGCCGCGCGCAGCGGCTTCAGGTTGGGGCGGCCGGCCATCAGGCTGCCCATGCCGTCGAGCAGCAGGCGCACGCGCACGCCGGCGCGCGCCTTGGCCGCCAGCGTGTCGACCACGCGCTGGCCGATCGCGCCGCGCCCGAGGATGAAGGTGCACAGATCGATCGATTCGCGCGCGCCGTCCAGATGCGCCAGCAGCGTGGCCAGCGCCTGGCTGCCGTCGGCGTGGATGTGCAGCTCGCGGTAGGCGGCCGGCGCCGGCTGGCCCAGCGCGTGCAGCGTTTGCAGCACCCACGAGCCGTTCGCCGCCTGAGGCGCCAGCTGCTGGCCCTGCGCGGAGCGCGGCCGCGCCTGCTTGCGCGAGCCGAAAGCCACGAACAGCGGGATCGCGGCATAGGGCATCAGCGCGATGAACAGCACCCAGGCGATCGCCGCCGTCGGGTGGCGGCGCTGCACGGTCAGGTGCGAGACGACGACGTACAGCAGCAGGCCCAGCAGCACCACCAAGCCGTGGATCGACAGATAGGTTTCCAGGTGGGCGCGCAGCATCGTCACAGCGCGCCTGCAGCGTGGCGTGTTGGCGCGGCGCCGCCAGCCGGCGTGGGGTGCCGGCCGCTGTCGGCCGCGCGCATGCCGTGGCTGCGCGGCACCGGCATCGCCGCTAGCGCGCTTGCACCCGCACGCGCAGCGGCGTATCGGGCCAGCCCTGCGCGCGCAGCTGCGCCTGCAGCTGCGGCAGCAGCTGGCGCAGCTTGGCCGCGGCGGCGCCGCCGCTGACCAGCAGCGACCAGCCGGCATCGTCCAGCGGGCCGGGCCGTACCGCGCTGCGCAAGGCGTCGTCCAGCTGCGCTTCGATTGCGGCAAAACGCTGGCGCGATTGCTGCAGCCGCTGCAGCAGTGCGGTCAATGGCGGGCTCTGGTCCAGCGCCGTGCGCAGCGCCAGGGTGCCGGGCGTGACCGGCGCGC
>CALBTN010000461.1 GCA_937967345.1 uncultured Rubrivivax sp.
GACCTGTCGTGGACCGAGAAGGTCTGCGGCGCGGTGTTCGCGCGCGATGGCAGCTTGGCGGTGGGCTTCGGCTTCGGCAAGTACGCCAACCGCAACGTGGTCGATGCCTACGGCGGCATCTCGCGCGGCGTCGAGCAGTGGACCGTGCGCGCCAGCCGCGCGCTCGATGCCGCGCCCGACAGCATCGGCGCCGGGCCGCTGCGCTACGAGGTGGTCGAGCCGCTGCAGCGCGTGCGTGTGGCACTTGAGCGCAACGCGGTGCAGCCGATCGCCTTCGAGCTCGAACTCGAAGGCAGCGTGCCGTGCATGGTCGAAGAGCGCGAGGACCGGCGCACGCTCAGCGGCTACCGCCGCAGCGCCGACCAGATCCGCTACCACCAAAGCGGCATCGCGCGCGGCTGGATCGAGCTCGACGGTCGGCGCATCGCGGTGGAGCCGCAACGCTGGCTGATGACGCGCGACCACTCGTGGGGCCTGCGCCCGAGCGTGGGTGCGCCCTTGACCGACCTGCAGCCTGACCCGATGGACGCGCACCCGCCGCGGGTGCTGGCGGTGTGGAACCCGCTGCACTTCACGCGGCCCGACGGCGCGATCTACGCCTTTCACCAGTACACGCTGCTGTACGAGGGCGAGGGCTGGCGCCACGAGAAGGTGCAAGGCGGCTTCGAGTATCCCGACGGCCGGCGCGAAGGCGTGCGCCACATCGAGCCGAGGCTGCGCTTCGATGCGCGCAACCGCCGCCTGCTGGGCGGTGAGTTCGTGCTGACCATGCCCGACGGGCGCACCCGGGTGCTGAGCGCGCGCGTGCTTGGCGACACCGGCTTTCACCTCGGCGCCGGGCTGTACCACGGCTTCGACGGCCACCACCACGGCCAGTGGCGCGGCCGGCTGCATGTGGACGGCGAGCACTTCGCTGACTGCTCCACACCCGAAAGCGCCGCCAGACTGAACCAGTTCCGCGACTGCCTGATCGAGGTGACCGACGCCGAAACCGGCGCCGTCGGCGTCGGCAACTGCCAGACCTGGGTGCAGGGCGCGTGGCCGCAGCTGGGTCTGCCGTAGTCCGGCGCGCGACCGAGCTGCGGCTGCGGCGGCCTACAGGATCCGCCAGCGCTGCGCCAGGCGCGCGGCCGGGATCAGCAGCCGGCGGATGATGCGATCCTGCTTGCCGATGTTCGCCACTGCCACCGGCCTTTCCAGCGGGAAGGGCAGTTCGCCCATGTGGTCGCGCGCCAGGCCCTCGGCCAAGAGCTTGCCCAGCAAAGGGGCCATCACGTTGCCCCAGGCGTTGAAGTACATCAGGCCGTACAAGCCGGGCTGCACCTCGAAGACGCCGGGGAACTGCCGATCGCGCATCGCCACGCGGCCGGTCCAGTAGGTCTCGAGTGCTATGCCCAGGTCGCGCGATTGCGGCCACATCCTGTGCACCCAGGCCATCTGGTTGTCGAAATGCCAGCGCGCGTCGGACGCCTTGTACACCGCGGGGATCGACGACAGCACCAGCCGCCCGTGCTCGTCCACGACCGTGGGGTTGAGATCGACCGGCACCTGCGCCAGGGTCTGCCCGCCCGGCATGATCAACTTGCGCGCCTCGGGTGACAGCGGCTGGGTCGTCAGCGCATAGGCGGTCACCGGGTGGAAGCTCACGGCGAACTGCGGCACCACGTCGGTGGGGTAGGCGTTGGTGCAGAACACCACCCGGTCGGCGCTGACGCTGCCCGCCTCGCTGCGCACGCGCCAGCGCTTGCCCACGGGCTCGATCGCGATGGCGGCACTGTTCCCGAAGATGCGCGTACCGAGCCTGGCGGCGGCGGCGGCCATGCCGTTGCTCAGGCGGTAAGGGTTGACGCGCCCGCCATCGAGATAGACCAGCGCGTGCGTCCAGTACGCGCTGCCGGTGGCCCGGCGCAGCGCATCGCCGCCGAGTTCGGCCACGTTCAGCATGCCGCGCTGCTCCATCCACGCGGTCTGGCGGCGGAACTTCGCGATCGCGGCGGCGCTGGTCGCGGCGTTGAGATAGCCGCAGCGCACGGCGTCGGCGTCGAAGCCGTGTTTGGCCTGAAGGTCGAAGGGCAGGGTCCGATGTTCGGCAAAGGCTTCGAGGAAGCGCTTGCCCTTGTCTGGGAAGGTCTCGAACACCGAGGCGTCGCGCAGCGTGGGCAGCACGTGGCCGGCGTTGCGTCCCGAAGCGCCCCAGCCCGGCTGGCGCGCTTCGAGCACGGCGACGGCAACGCCGGCTTCGGCCAGGTGCCATGCCAGCGACGCCCCCGCCAGCCCGGCGCCAACGACCAGCACGTCGACGTCGATGTCGGCGGCCAGCGCGGGGTAGGGCGGCGCGACACCTTCCGGCAGCGTCCAGCCGCTGCGCTCCACCGGCACCAGGCCGCGGTCGAACAGCTGCGCGTCGCTGCGCGCGGCGCGGTCGGCGTCGACCAGCGCCAGTTTGCATCCCAGATCAGCGGCGCCAGGGTGGCCCACCTCAGCCTTCGCCCAGATCCGGCGCCCAGGCCACGCCGTTGATGTGCGCGCCGCCGTCGACGAACAGCGTGTTGCCCGTCAGGTAGGCACAGTCGTCGCTGGCCAGGAACAGCGCGACGCCGCCGATGTCGGTTTCGGGGTCGCCCAGCCGGCCCATCGGGTTGGCGGCGCTGATGCGTTCGATCATGCCGGGCTGCTGTGCGGCCACGCGCCGCGCCGCGGCCGACAGCGCTGCCGGGCAGATCAGGTTGCAGCAGATGCCCCAGGGCGCCCATTCGCGTGCCGCGGTGCGCGTCAGCGCGCGCAGGCCTTCCTTGGCGACGTTGTAGTCGGCGCTGCCGATATGCGCATTGACGCCGTTGAGCGAGGCCATGTTGATGATGCGACCCCAACGCTGCGCCTTCATGTGCGGCAGCGCGGCCTGCATGGTCCAGCGGCAGGCCAGTGGGCCCAGCGTGAACGCGGCCTCGAACTGGGCGTCGGTCTTGGCCTCGACGCGGGCGATCGGGCTGCCGCGCCAGGCGTTGTTCACCAGGATGTCGAGCGCGCCGGCCTGCGCCATCAGCGAGCGCACGCTGGCCTTGTCGCTCATGTCGGCGTGCACGAAGCGGGCCGCGCCACCACGGCGGTGGATCTCGGCTTCGACTACGCCTTTGGCAGCGATAGTTT